>CAZSIA010000076.1:0-6729 GCA_964606905.1 uncultured Anaeroplasmataceae bacterium
GATGTACATGTAGGAGCAGTAACAGTTGCAGTATAACTATGGACATGTGGTACATATTCTGTTAAAATCATTTCCCATTTCCATACATTTCCATCTTGAACCCAATCAGACATTGTAACAATATAAGTACCAGGAGTATTAATTTCAGCACCTGTATAATTTGTAGAATATTTAGTTTCAGTTTTACCATTTTTTGTTTCAGTAAAGAAAATATAGATACCATCTAAACTACCATCAGCTAAGTTAAGAGTAATTACATATTCTTTATTAACAAGTGTCATATTTGAATTAGCAGTAATTTCATCTATATTGTTACTTTGTTCACCCCAATAACATAAACTTGGAGTTCCTAATGTACTACCTGACCAAATAGGTAAAGCAAACTTAAATGTTAATTCAGTTAAAGTTCTATCAACATATTCGATATATTCTACTTTAGTTTGAGTAGTAAATAATTCATTTGTAAATGTAGCTGTATAAACTGTTTCACCAGTTACTTCAGATGATGGTTCAGTAACCACTTTGCTAGTAACAACTGCTACCTCAGTAACAGCTTCTTTACAACCTTCTCCAGTACAATGAGTAGATGCAGTACAACTTTCGTATCCTACCCATTCATAAGTAACATCAGCATAAGTATGAACATGAGCAGGTTCAACATCAAATGTTTGAGTAGTCAAATAACTTTCTGCAAATGTTGCAGTATATGTAGTAACACCAGTTTCTTCATCAACACTAGATGTAACTGTACCGTTTACTTTAACTTCATCACCACATCCATCAACAGAGCAATGAGCAGTAGCAACGCAAGTTCCTTCATTCCATAAATAAGTTGGATTAGCATAACTATGTCCTAATGCTGCTACCCCATCAGCTACATAACTATCTTTACAACTACAAGTATAAGTAGTATAACCAGCCTCTGTACAAGTAGGAAGAGTTACAACTGCTTCATAAGAATGTTCATGAGGTGCATCTAAAGTTAAAACCATTTCCCACTTCCAAGTACTATTACCTTCACCATCTACTTCTTCAATCCAATCAGTTTTCATTGTAACAATATAAGTACCAGCAGTATTAATTTCAGCACCTGTATAATCCACAGATTGTTTGCATTGTGGACCATCTTGTTCTGTTTGATAGAAGAAAATTACAATACCATCTAAACTACCATCATCTAAATTAAGCGTAATTGTATAATATTCATCTATTAATGTCATATTAGATGTAGTTGAAATTTCATCCCAATTACTACTTTGTTCACCCCAATAATGTAAGCTTGGTGCACTTAAAGTACCAGTCCATCCAGTAGGTAAAGCAAACTTAAATGTTACACCAGTCAAAGAAAGGTCAACATATTTTACTACTTCTACTTTAGTTTGAGTAACAAATAATGCATTTTTAAAAGTTGCAGTATAAGTTTTTTCACCATCAGCCTCTGCAGTAGGTTCAACAGTAACCTCACTAGTGATAGTTGCTTTTTCAGTTAACACGTCACTACAACCTGAATTTGTACAACTTGCACTTGCATAACAATTCTTATATCCATCCCATTCGTATGTAGGTGTAGAATAATTATGATTTAAAGCGTCCGCCTTTTTTTCTTCTTTAACATAACCACATACTTTACAAGTAAACGTCTTTTTACCATCTTCTGTACATGTAGCTGCAACCTCTACAGCTTCACCAAAATCATGTTCTGTTTTATCTGTTACTTCTTCTTTATGTGTACAAGTAGCACTATGCCAATGATGAGTTGCATCACTACTCCACACATCACTATATGTATGTGTATGACTACCTGTAGTACAAGAAACTAAAAATAAAACAAAACAAATGAATAATAATAAACTAATAATTTTCTTTGTTTTCATTTCAAATTTCTCCTATATTTAATTTCATAGCTTTTCACTTATGAAAGCGCTATCGTTATAATAAATTATAATGCACATATTTAAATTTTCAAGAAAAAAACGACAATTTATTAAAAAAAGTCGCTTTTATTACCTAAAAATATATATATTATTTTTTCTTTACAGAAAAACCAAACTTTCCAATTTCTTCACCTAAGGTATAATATCTTCCATGTGAATAAGTAATCAAATTTGAATCGTTTAAGTTAAATCTTCCACTATCATCCATATATTTATCATCTACAGTAACCCCTAAAATTTTAGCCAAGAAAATAGTATGAGTACCTAAGTCTTCTGTTCTAATAACTTCACATTCTAAATTTACTGGGCTTTCCAAAATTGATGGCGCTTTAACATATTTAGAAGGAAGTTTAGTTAAATTCATTTTCCTAAATTTATCAACATCTCTTCCGCTTGCTACACCACAATAATCACACGCAAAGGCTAAATCTTTAGTGACTAAATTAACAACAAACTGCTTACTATTAACAATCATATCATATGAAAATCTTTCTTTTCTTACTGAAATACTAAGCATAGCAGGATCACTATTTATTGTTCCTGCCCAAGCAACAGTAATAATATTATCATAACCTTTATCACTTACACTCACCATAACAGCTGGTAAAGGATAAAGCATATTACCCGCTTTCCAATATAATTTTCCCATATTATAACTCCTTTTATTCAAATAATTCTTTTTTTAAATATATTGAATCTTCTTCTGTAATTTTTCTAATAACACGACAAGGATTCCCTGCAGTAAAACAACCCTCTGGTATGTCTTTAGTAACTACACTTCCCGCACCAATAACACAACCAGACCCAATTGTTACGCTTCCGCAAATAGTAACATTACTTGCAATCCAACAATTACTACCAATATTAATTGGTTTAGCATATTCATAATCAGTCGCTACACCATTTTTATTAATAAACATATTTCTTTCATCAGAAAGAAAAGAATGAATTGGTGTCATAATACTAACATTAGGACCAACAAATACATTATCACCAATTGTAATAAGAGTACAATCTAAGCCAGTAAAATTAAAATTTGCATAAAAGTTTTCTTATATTATCATATTAATACCATAATCGAAATAAATAGGTTCTTTTAACATTAAACCATCTTTTTTATTAGGAATTAATTTATCTAATATCTAATATCTTATTTCTTCTTTTTACATTTATCTTATATAACTTATTGTATTTAAACGACTAAATATGTGCATTACTTCTAACCTTTAGTAAATATGGGTCAACAGGATCATAGATTAATCCGTTTTGCATTTTTTCTAATTCTGTCGTAAAAAACTTTTTTCATCACTCATATCATGATAAATTATACCATACAATTTAAAAATAAATATTTAAAAATAGTTAATAAAATGATATTATTGTAAATGATAAATAGAAAGAGATGATTTAAATTGAAAAAAAATATAGAACTGTTTTGGATTTTCTTTAAAATAGGACTATTCACCTTTGGTGGAGGATATGCAATGATTCCACAAATTAAAGAAATTGTAATTGACAAAAAGAAATGGATGACAGAAGATGAAATGCTTGATGTAATTGCAATTGCAGAAAGTACTCCAGGACCAATAGCTATTAATAGTGCTACATATATTGGATACAAACAAAATAAAATTTTAGGAAGTATCTTTGCTACTTTAGGTGTGGCGCTTCCATCATTTATAATAATTTATTTAATTTCACTTTTCTTCGATAAATTTTTAGAAAATCAAATTGTAGCTAATGCCTTTGTTGGAATTAAATGTGCAGTGGCATTTTTAATAACAAAAGCGGGAATTGATATGTTTCTTAAAATTAAAAAGACACCTTATAATATAATTATGTTTACACTAATAACAATACTTTTGATAGTATTAGAATTATTTAGTATAAACTTTTCTTCAATTATTTTAATTTTATTAGGTGCTGCATTAGGCTTACTACTTTATTCATTACCTAAAAATAAGAAAGTTGGTGATGAAAAATGATTTACTGGTACTTATTCATTGAGTTTTTTAAAATTGGATTATTTACAATTGGTGGAGGATATGCAATGATTCCACTTGTTCGACAAGTAGTATTAGAATATGGGTGGATGAGTGAAGAAGCATTTACTAATTTTATCGGTGTATGTGAATCTACACCTGGACCAATCGCAATAAACATGGCTACTTACGTCGGTTCTACACAAGGCGGAATATTAGGAAGCGTACTAGCAACAATTGGTGTAGTGCTACCATCTATGATTATCATTATATTAATTGTAACTATCCTTAAAACATTAACAAAAAATCGCTATTTTGAAAATGCTTTAAAAGGAATCAAACCAGTTGTATTAGGATTAATCTTTTCTACTGGATTAATATTAGTAGCGAAAGCAATTGGTTATTCATCAATTCAAGAGTTTAAATTTGATTATAAATCATTTATTATTTTAGGAATAATTACAATGTTTTATATTCTACATCAAAAAATTCTTAAGAAAAAACCTAATACAATTTTATTAATTGTACTTAGTGCTTGTTTAGGAATTATTATTTCAATTATTTAGACGTTAGGAAACTAACGTCTTTTTTAATTAAAAAGTGCTAGGAATTATATCCTAACACAGAAACTATTAAAACAAAATATTTGATGTAATAAAATCAACACCACAGTCAATTAAATCAGTCGCTAATGCTTCACTATCTACGGTCCAGACATTAACTAAGATATTATTTTTATGACACAAATCAATAAAGTCTTTTGTAATTCCACCATAATGTAAATCTAAATCACACTTAGTATTGATTGCAAAATTTATAACACTTTCTTTTCTTTCATCAGTATCTACAACGCTTAAAAATTGACAATTAATATCAAGAAAATTTTTCTTTAAAAGAATAATATTTTCTGTAGAAAAAGAAATAAAAATTGTATTTTTATAATGTTTTAATTCTTTAACAATATTTACTATTTCGATGATATTTTCTTCTTTCATCGTATTTTTTAATTCTAAAACTGAAACTTTATTATTGTTTCTACAAATACTAATATATTCTTCTAAACTAGGTAAATAAATTTCTTTAGAAGGATTTTCCTCATTAATTTTATTTATTTTTCTTAAATCAGTATAATTAGACTCTTCAATAATCATATCGATTCCTAAAATACGATTCAAATTATCATCATGATGAACGATATATTTACCATCTAAAGTTACATGAATATCAGTTTCAATTCCAAAGTATGGATATTTTGTAGCCAAATTAAAAGAATCAATTGTATTTTCTACCTCAATTCCGCTTAACCCACGATGTGCTATCATTTTTACATTTTGATTATTAATTTTTATTGGTCCCATACTACCTCACTCATTTATAAAAATTATATATTTTTCTTTCTAACAATTTTAAACATATCAATAATATTATCTTTTATTTTGTACCTTTCTTTAGTAATCGAAGAAACACTAAACTCTTCTTTTACTAAATCAATATACATTGTAAACATTCCATCTTCACCCATAAAGTATTTATTAAAATCACTCTCAGAAATTTGATTTTTTATATCTAATTGGCTAATTGCTAAATTATCAAATGAAACAACTAAAAAATGTTTACTAATTTCTAGTAAATTATCTTTTATATAATTAATTTTTTTCTCTACTTCATCAGAATAATAACTTATCCCTTTGCCAAAAGTTTTATATCCTAAAATCAAAATTTTCAAATCTTTATCACTTAATCTATTTATAATCCTATTATCTAAAATACCAGCAATCAAATGAATAACAGTGTTAGGATTTTTTCTTACAAAAGAAATAACTTCATCACAATCTCTTTCGTAAAGTACTGATACACCTAATCCATAAATTAATTTTTTATCAATTAAAGATTGAACAAATTCTTTATCCTTAATAAGATGAAAGGAATTAATCGTCATATTACAAATAACGCCTTTTATTTTCATCAAAGTTAAAAACTCTATTAATTTCGGATGAGCTAAAGGGTTTCCCCCACCAATAGCTAATTCAGTGCCTCTATTTAATGAATGCAAAAATTTCCAATTTAAATCAGCATGCACTCCACTTAAACTAGCCATTTCATGACACATTGGACAATTTTGATCACAATAATTAGTTATCTTTAAATCAATACTTTCTGGAAATAATGGATTAAACTCATCTTCAAATGTCTTTCTTATTTTTGTACCATCGCTATAAATACTTATAAAATAATTACCATTTTTATAGCGATATAAAAGTCTATTACATATACTCATAAGGAACCACTACAACACCAGAATAAATATATTTATAAAACATATCATAAATCAGTTTCTCACTTTCTTTTACATATTCATTATCTAATTTTATTCCAAATAAATAAAAAGATAAATCAACATCAAAAAAATCTCCTAACAAACTTAAGAAGTTACAATTACAATCACATAAAACACCATGGCAAAAATAATCTTCACAAAATAATGCGTAGTTATTTTCATGATAGTTAACCATATGTTTTTCAACTTCAGCTAAAATTAAAGTTTCGTTATTATCTTTTAAAACTTGTTTAAAGATATTATATAAAGCAATATCGCAGCAATCTCTTTCTAACACTTCTTCAAAAACACCAGCAAGTAAATAACACTTATCTTCTTTTGTTTCGATAACTTCTTCCTCAGTGCCGTATGAGTAATGCCACTTATACTCAATCCTTAATTTTTCCACTTCTTCAACTATATCTTCTTTATTTGTCAAAATTAAAGAATGATTTGATGAGGAATTGGTTTCAAAAACACCTTTTCTAATTACTAC
>CAZSIA010000077.1:0-6698 GCA_964606905.1 uncultured Anaeroplasmataceae bacterium
GACTGCTAATTTTGGTTCAGTTGATACTTACTTAACAATTGGTAATGAATATGTTATTAATCCATTTAATGTTAAAGGATTAGAAGCAGATTGGAGTTTTGTTGGTGATAAAGAAGCATTTGATTATTATATTTTAGATGATGGTACTTTAAATGTTTTACCACTTAAATCAGGTGAATTAGAAGTTACTGTCAAATTAAGCAATGGGGATACATCAACAACAAATTTAGTATCAAAAGGAGTTGTATTAGTTCCAAATTTAGGTGAAGTTTCTTTAGATTATTTAAATCCTGGCTTAGATGATGAATTCAAATTATCATTTTTAGATGAAGATAATAATCATATATCTAATGAGGCTATTAAATTTATTTCAAATAATGAAGAAATTGTTACTGTTTCAAGTGATGGAACTATGAAAGCTGTTGGTGGTGGAAAGACAACTATTTCACTAGAATATCAAGGTGATTTATATGTTGATCTAGTTAAAGTAGATGTTACTAAATGGATTCAAATTAGTACAGCTGAAGAATTTAACGCAATGCGAAATGATACTTCAGGAATGTACTGCTTAGTAAATGACATTGATTATGGAGGAAATGTATTCTCTACAATTGGTATTTGGGATGGAATTGAAACAAATGGTATGCATTTCGCAGGTACTTTTGATGGAAATGGCTATACTGTTTCAAATCTAGTTTTACCAGCTGAAGGTGATACATCTGGAATTTGGGGTCAAACTCTTCCTTCTAGTGTTATCCGTAACGCTAACTTTGTTAATATTATGAGTCCAGTTAAACCAACAGATAATTATGGGATTGTAGGTTTCAATACGGGGGTAATTGAAAATATTTATGTAGAAATGATTGTAACATGTGGTGGAAGTACAAGTATTAGAAGTGGTGGCGGTATTACCGGTACTAACGAATTCCGTGGAACAATTAAAAATTGTATTTCTGTCATTAAGACAAACGGAATTGTAGAAGGACAATACTTTGGTTCTTTATGTGGATTAAATCAAGGTGTTTTAGAAAATTCCTTCTCGATTGTTTATGGAAATGAATACAATAAAATTAATGCTGTTTCATATGATAACGGCACAGTTTTAGCAACAAATCAATATGCTAAACAATCTCTTGCCGATGCAAAGGCAGCAGCAATTAGTAAAGAAGCTCCATTTGGTGCATTCAATTCTACAATTTGGGTAATTATTGAAAATAATTTACCTACACTTAAAAAAATAAAATAAAGGAGAGACAAAAATGAAAAGTTTTACTAGAATTTTAACGATTTTATTTCTTTCATTTGGTTTAGTGTTTGGTCTTTTAGCATGTGGAAGTAAAGATGACGAAACACCAGTTGAACCTGATGTAGAAAAATTTGAAATTGTTTTACCTACTGTAGAACATGGTAGTATTACTGCTAGTAGCAGTTCTGTTGAAGAAGGTGGTAGTGTTGAATTAACAGTTACACCTGATACAAATTACGAACTAGAATATTTGAAAGCAAATGATGTAGCTTTAACAGTTACTGAAAATAAAGCAACTATTGAAAATGTTACAGCTGATCAAACAATTACAGCAAGTTTTATTGGTGTAGAAATGACTGTTACATTTGTTGTAGATGGTGCAACATTAGAAGAAAGCAAATATAGATTTGGTGATGCATATGGTACTTTACCTACTGCAACTGCACCTAGTGGTTATGAATTTGCTGGTTGGTATACTGAAGAAAGTGGAGCTGGTAATGTAGTTACAGCTGAATCTAAGGTTAGTGTTGGATCAAATCATTCAATTTATGCTCACTTCACTTTAGCTCCATTAACAGTTAATGTTTCAGGTATTGTTGATAAATTAGTTCACTTACCTAATAGTGAATCTGAAACAGCTACTATATCTGTTACAGTTTTACAAGATGATGTAGATATTACTCCTGATGCAAATATCGTTTTAGAATCAAGTGATCCTAATTTAGTAGTAGTTGATGGATTAACTTTAAAAATTGCTGATGCTGCTAGTGGTGTAGCACATATTAAAGTTTTAGTTAACGGTCAAGAGTATGAAAGCTTTGCTGTTGCTGTTACAGATTATGTAGGTTTAGGATATCAAACTGTAAGTACAAAAGAAGAATTCTTAGCTATGAATGGTAATAGTAAATATCTTTTAACAGCTGATATTGATTTAGAAGGTGCATGGTTAAGTAATACTGAAACTTGGAGATCTCTTATTGATACTTTAGCAGCTGAAGCTGTTATTGATGGTAATGGTCATGTTGTTAAAAATGCTAAATTAGCAAGCGGTTGGAATAATGGTTGGATTAACAATTTATATGGTAATGTTAAAAATATTGTTTTCTTAAATATAGATAGTCCAAATAATTATCCATACGCAACTGGATTAGTAGCCTTTGGTAAAGGTGGAACATTAGAAAATATTTATTTACAAATGAATTTAATTTATGATGGCGATGCTGGAGACTTATGGAAATCTGGTGGTACTTTAGTTGGTGCTTTAGAAGAAGGTCATATTAAAAATTGTGTTGTTGATGTTTTAGTTAAAACTGGTTTAACAATTAACAATTATGGTGCAATTGCTGCAGTAGCAAATAGTTGGAATGGTAGCATTGAAAATACATATGCGATTGTTCATCATTCAGGTATTGAAGCATGTGCTGGAGAAGTAGCAGAAGGTGTTTGGGCATTTAATGTTAAAAATGAATCAGTTGCTACTTTTGACTCAGTTTACTCTTTTGTAACTACTGTTGGTGCTTTAGACCAATTTGATGACAATTGGGAATTTAGTGAAGAAGGTTTAACAGTATTTGGTAATAAAGTTTTAACTAGTGAAGAAGCATTAACTGCTTCATTACAAGATTCATTTAGTTTTGATATTACTGAAGAAAGTTGTTATATTGATTTAGCGGTATATCGATATGGTGAATTATCTACAGACTTTAACGCAGTTTATGCAAGTAATGATGAAAATGTATTCACTACAACTACAGACGGTGCAATTATTTTTACAGGTTTAGGAACGGCAACTTTAACAGTGGTTATTGAAGATACAATAACATTAACTAGTGAAATTACAATTTCTGAAGAAACTAAACCTGTTGATGAATATACATATATTTCTACACTTGAGGAATGGTATACTTTAATTGCTTTAAATCCTGATGGTAAATTCAAACTTGCAAACGACATTGATGTTGCTGGTGGCTTCTTAGTTAAAGATGGAGCAAATTTTGTTACTGAAACATTTACTGGTGAATTAGATGGTTGTGGATATGCTATTAAAAATGCTTGGTTATCAGGTGGATGGAACAGTGGTTTAATCAGATATCAAGCAGGTACTATTAAAAATATAGCATTTGTTAATATGCATTCAACAGATGTTGTTTATGAAACTGCATTATTCGCATTTAATAGAGGAACTATTGAAAATGTTTATTTAGATATGACAATTTGGCCAGCTAGAGACCAAGGTGGTAATGGTGCTGGTACACTTGTTGGTGGAGTTGAAGAAAATTCAACAATTAAAAATTGTATTGTAAATGTTAAGAAATCTGCTGGCGATACTGTTGTTTCAGGATATGGAGCAATTGTAGGAACTTTATATAGTTGGACAGGTCTTGTACAAAATTCTTTTGCAATTACAAATGATACAGGATTAACAAGTATTGCTTATAGAGAAGTTGCTGATGGTTTAATCAATTATATGGTAAATGATTTTAAATCTAATACTTTTGAAAATTATTCATTACTTAAAGCTAGTGCTGATTTAAGTGGTTATGATTCAACTATTTGGTCATTTACTGAAACAACTATTAGTTTTGGTGGTGTTGTGGTTTTAGAATATGTTCCTCATGTTTGTGATTTTAGTGGTGAATGGAAATCAGATGAAGAAGGACATTGGCATGAATGCTCTTGCGGAGCAACTGATGAAAAAGTAGCTCATAGTGGTGGAAATGCAACTGAAACTGAAAAAGCAGTTTGTGAAGTTTGTGGTGCCTCTTATGGTGAATTAGTTCAACCAGAAACAAAAGTTGTTACAATTTTAATTCAAAATAACTGGTTCTGGACTGACTTCTATGTACATTATTGGAATGATAGTGAAGGTACTGAATGGCCAGGTGTAAAATTAGAACCAGTAGGAACTAATGATGGAAAAGATTTATATAAGATTGAAATTGATGCCTTACAATATCCAAACTTTATTATCAATGGTTATGACCAAGGTGGATATAGAAATCAAACTAAAAATTTAGTAGTATTAGATTATTACGAAGCTTCTTTAACTGATGTTTTCTATATAATGCATAATGATACTGAAAATAATAATTATATTGATCATTTCACACCTGCTGAAGGAACTATCCACTTACATGAATATTCTTATAAGAGTGATGATGAACAACATTGGTTAGAATGTTCTTGTGGTGTAGTTAGTGGTGAAAAAGTTGCTCACAGTGGTGGAGAAGCAACAATAACTGAAAAAGCAGTTTGTGAAGTTTGTGGTGCATCTTATGGTGAAGTTAAAGATTTATTAATTTCAACAGTAGAAGAATGGTTAACATTAATCCCAGCTAATCCAAGTGCTAATATTAAATTAACAGCTGACTTAGACTTTAATGGTGGTTATATTAGTGGTAAAGATGCAACTTATTTAGTTAATGAATTTTATGGTGTATTAGATGGTCAAGGACACAAGATTTTAAATGCAAAATTACCTGGTGGTTGGGCTGGACATGCAATGATTTCTAAAAACTTTGGTATAATTAAGAACATTGCATTTATCAATTTAACAGGAAATAAGGTTTCTACAGATTTAGGTATTGTAGCAACAAATAAAGCAGTTATTGAAAACTTATATGTTGATTATGTTATCGTGTCAGGCACTTATGGTTCAAATAACGGTGTAGTAGCATCATTTGCCGATAATCCAGCTAGTGATGCTTATCCTAGTGAAATTAGAAATTGTATTGTTAACGTAAGATTAGCAGAAGGAGCAACTCTTCCTCCTGGCCAAGGATCAATTATTGGTAAAGCAGGTGGATGGAATGGATTTGTTAAGAATTGTTATGCAATTATTAACGATACAGCAATTACAAATGTTTATATTAATGAAGGTGCAAGTGGTGTAGGAGATTATGTATGTGGAACTAGTGCTCAATTTACAACATATGCATTACTTAAAGCTGCTGCTGATGTAAGTATGTATGATGCTGCAATTTGGTCATTTACTGATACTACAATTTCATTCTTTGGAAATGTTGTATATGAAGTTGAAGCTGCTCCTGTTGATGAATATACTTATATTTCAACAGTAGAAGAATGGTTAGCATTAATTCCTGCTAATCCTGCTGGAAAATTTAAATTAGCCAATAATTTAGATTTTGAAAATGGATTCATTACAGGTGCAAATGCAACTTATTTAACTGATACATTTACTGGTGTACTTGATGGCCAAGGTTATTCAATTTCGAATGCCAAAATTCCTGGTGGATGGGCAGGTCATGCAATTTTTAATCGTAATGAAGGTATCATTAGAAATATTGCATTTTTAAATACTACAGCTAATGCTGTTACTTCACAAACAGCTTTAATTAATAACAATTTAGGTGTAATAGAAAATTTATATGTTGATTATGTTTTTGTTACTTCAACATATGAATCAACATATAATGGTGTAATTGCTGCATTAGCTAATAACCCAGTAAGTGGCTCTGATATTCCTAGTGAAATTAGAAATTGTATTATTAATGTTAGATTTGCTGACGGAGCAACTCTTCCTTCAAACCAAGGCTCAATCATTGGTAAAGCAGGTGGATGGTATGGCTTTGTTAAAAATTGTTACGTTATGACTAATAATACAGGTGTAGGTAATATATATTTCAGTGAGGCTGCTGATGGTGTTGCAGCATATGCATGTGGTACATCTGCTCAATTTGAAACATATGCATTACTTAAAGCAGGTGCTGATTTAAGTATGTATGATTCAACATTATGGGCATTTACAGATACTACAATTAGTTTTGGTGGAGTAGTTGTTTATTCTGCAGAATAATTAATATAATAAACATGAATGGCTATAGGCACAATGCCTATAGCTACCTCGTGTTTTTGGAGGTTTTATTATGAAGTTTAATAATGAAATGCATTTACCTGCATATCCATTATTTGTAAAAGATCCTTATTTTTCAATATGGAGTAAAACAGATAAACTTAATGATTCAAATACAATCTTTTGGCATGGCGAAGAAAAGAGAATTTTCGGATACTTATATGTAGATAGTAAAAAGTATTGTTTTATGGGTTTGGATAAAGATGCAATTAAATTAAATCAAGTAGAATTAGAAGTTACTGCTTTAAGAACTATTTATCATTTTAAAGAAGAGGATTTTACTTTTGATTTAGAGTTTTTATCACCTTTAACAATTAATGATTTAAATCTTTTAGCATGCCCTGTTTGTTATTTAAGTTATGATTTTAATTCTTTGAATAAACATGATGTTAAAGTCGAAATAGTTTTAAATCAAGAAATTTGTTATAATACTTGCTTTGAAAATATCGTTAGAGAGTGTCGTGCAAATCGTTTTAAATTAGAACACTTTGAATGTGTATCAGTTGGGTTAGAACGTCAATTACCTATGTCTCATTCAAATGATGAGGATGCTGCAGATTGGGGTATTTATTATTTAAC
>CAZSIA010000078.1:0-6599 GCA_964606905.1 uncultured Anaeroplasmataceae bacterium
AGGTTTTTTTGCAATTACTGTTTATCGGATTGCGCATATTTTGTATGAGAAAAATGTTCCATATATCCCAAGAATTATGAGTGAATATGCCCATTCGAAAACAGGAATAGATATTCATCCAGGAGCGAAAATTGGGCCTTATTTCTTTATTGATCATGGAACTGGAATTGTTATTGGAGAAACAACTGTTATTGGTAGTAATGTTAAGATATATCAAAATGTAACATTAGGAGCTTTATCTTTAGGAAGAGGACAATTATTAAAAGGACTAAAACGACATCCAACAATTAAGGATAATGTGACAATTTATTCAGGTGCGACTATTTTAGGTGGAAATACAACTATTCATAATAATGTTACTATCGGAGCCAATGCATTTATTACAGAGGATGTAATGGAGGATACGATTGTATTACTTAAAAAATGTGATTTTGAATATATTAAAAAAACAAATATAAATAGTTAATGCTTTGAAATAATATTTAATTTAAAAATTCTAGTTTTTGTTATATAATAGTATGTAGTGGGTTGGTGCATGCTAGCTCGTTTTAGAAATTAGTTATTTTTAATGATTTTTCTTTCATTTGCTTTTCCTTTAACTCTATATTATATATTAAGAGATAAAAGTGAAAAGACAATTAAGTATACATTGTTAGGTGTTGCTTTTGCTAATTTTCTTTTGCACTTTTTAAAGATTTTTCATCCATCATATTTTTGTGATATCGAAGAAAGTTTATGAAGAATGAGTGTTGAAAATATATGTGTATTATCGACAGTAGTATTACCATATGCGATGTTATTTGAAAATAAAACTATTAAAAGTTATGTATATCTAATATCTTTTTTAGGTGGTATTTTAGCTTTATTTTTGCCATTGTGTTTTATTCACTGTTTTAATATTAGCTCTTTTACTTAGAGGATTTAAACTAGATTTTAAACAAGCATTATATATGCCACTAATGTTTTTATTAGGACAAACTATAATATTCTGTAATGAGGTATTTTTAGCTTTAGTTGGATTAGTAGATTACATATTAGAATCTTTTTATCTTTAGATTATCGAATCCATCATTTATCTTTGGGTCTAACTTTGAGTTTAACTGGATTGCGGAGAAGTTTACGTTTTTAATTTTCTGAAATTTTTACAAAAAATATTTTGGAATTAGCGGTGTTGGTGATTTTTATTGGCCAATTATATGGATGATTATTCCGGTTGTAATCTTTTTTTCAACAATCTATTTTCTACTTACGTTACCATATACATATAATGATGTTAAAGAATTTGTTTTAAGTTTAATTATTAAGAAAAATCTAAAAGAAGTAAATTAAAAATAAGAAAGCAGGAATGACGTATGAAAAAACAACAAGAAAATGAGTTTTTAATATTTAAAGCAAGTTTATCTACGTCTGATTCATTATTATTAGATACATTTTATAAAAGTTTTTATCAACGTTGTCTCATTTCAAAAATAGATGTTAAAAATATTCGAAATGATTTTGAAAAAGCTATTTTATATTATATTTCACGAGGTATAAGTTTAGCTGAGGCATTAAAATTATTAGACCCTTTAAATTTAGGTGGTTTTTATGCAAGACCTTCTTTATTGTGGTTTGCACTTGATGATTCAGCAAAAATATATCCAATGTCACTAGAACATGACAGTATGCCAGTATTTAGATTATCAGCTTATTTAGTTAATGATATAGTTCCAGAACTTTTACAAATGGCACTTACATTTACAATAAAAAGATTTCCAAGTTTTGCTACAACACTAAAAAAAGGAGTATTTTGGCATTACTTAGATACAACAAAAAGAAGATTTGTAATATCTAAGGAAAATGATATTCCTTGTAGATCGTTAAAGATTGGAAGAAGTGGGTCTCAATCATTTAGAGTTATTTATTATAAAAATCGAATAAGTGTAGAATTTTTTCATGTTTTAACTGATGGTGTTGGTGGAATGGAATTCTTAAAAGTTTTAGTAAGTGAATATGTAAGGTTACTAGGCGCTAATATTGATGAATTAGGTAGTATTTGGGATGTAAATGCCACACCAGAGATTGAAGAGACGACCAATGAATTTAGTAAAACAGCTCATAGTGAGGAATCAAGTGGCCTAATAAATAAACGTGTTTTACAAATGAATGGTAAATTAACAAGAATAAAACCTAATCAAATTATTCATTTTAAATTTGAATCAAATAAGTTAAAGGAAGTAGCTAAAAAGTATAATACAACTGTTACTACATATATATTAGCATTAATGTTTATCGCAATCAAAGCAGCTACAGATTCCTTAGATGGCGATGTGAGTATTCAAGTTCCTGTTAACATGCGTAAATTTTATCCATCAAAAACAGTACGAAATTTTGCAATGTATTGTGGTATTAAATTAGATATAGCATCAATTAAGAAAATTGAAGATTTGGTCTTAGTTATTAATGAACAATTATTAACAAAAGCAAATAAAGAAAAGATGAGTGAAATGGTAACTTCGGCTAATAAATTAGTTAGTTCAATTAAACTAATACCATTATTTATTAAATTACCAATCGCTAAAAAATTATATGGTTTTCTAGGTGATCAAGCATTTACATCAACGCTTTCTAATTTAGGGGTCGTTGATTTACCAGAAGAATATAAGAAGTATATTTTGAGTATGGACTTTGTATTAGGAACAGCTCCAAATAATCGAGCTATAATTGGTATGGTAACATATAACGAAGTAACTACATTGTCAATATCGAAGATGACTAAAGATCCAACATTTGAAGAAAAATTATATGACTTACTTTTAAGGGAAGGATTTGAAGTAGTTGTGGAAGGAAGTGGTGTATATGAAAATTAATCTCACTTATCCAGAAGTATCTAAGAAGAAATATAAAAGAAGAAGAATGTTAGAAATAACACGCTGGATATTTATTCTTTTTGCGATAGCTAGTGTTATAGTAAATATAACAGTAGGAGGAGTTTTATGGTTTCCTGTTGCCTTAATGGGTTTATTTATGATTTGGCATTTATTTATGGATGTTGATTTGATTGAATATAACAGAATTAGTCAATTTATAAAAGCTACACTTTATTCATGTGTGTTGATGTTTTTGATTGATACATTTTTAGTTGGCGGATGGGCATTAGATGTAATAAGTATTGTTTGTTTTGCATCTGTTATAATATCAGGGGTTTTATTTTTTACTGATTTTAATCGTCAAAAACAAAATATGCTTCCAATATTTTATTTAATTATAATTGCTTTGATTTGGAGTATGACAGGACTATTTTCCGCACTTGAAATGCAGTCATGGCCACTAATTGTTTTAGGTGGTGTTACGGTGTTGTTATTTTTGGTGATAATCATTACATTACGCGGAGACTTTATAAGAGAACTAAAGTGTAGATTTCATTTAAAATAAAGGCTTAACTAAAAGAAAAAACGGCTTTTGCCGTTTTATTTTTTTAGTTCTTTTTTTAGTGAATAATTATTAGTAATAACTTTAATATTTTTCCAGTGTTCTGGTATTAGTTCTTGATATCTTAAGTGAACAAAGCGATTATCCATTAGGATAGCTACTCCTTTATCTTTCTCGTCGCGAATTACTCTTCCGACAGCTTGAATAACTTTTGAAAAACCGGGATACATATAAGCATAATCAAATCCTTTTTGCGGATATTTTTCCTCAAAATATTCCTTTAAGATGTTGTTTTCATCACACACTAGCGGTAAGCCAACGCCTACGATAATTACCCCACTTAATGCTTCACCAATGAAGTCTATTCCTTCTGAGAATACTCCACCCATTACAAAGAAACCAACTTTAGTGTTTGTTGTTGTTTTGAATTTTTCGATTATATTTTCTTTTTCCTCTTCAGTTAAATTATTTTTCTGAACAATACATTCAAATTCTGGGTCAACAATTTTTTCATAAACCATTTTCATATAGGCATATGAAGGGAAGAAGATGATGTAATTTCCTTCTTTTTGTGTTAGTGATTCAATTGTTTCAATAATTGTATCAACTGAGTTTTCGCGGTCAATATATTTCGTGGAAACTTCTTTATTAATTATTATTTTTAGGTTTTGTGGATCGAAAGGTGATTTTAACATTAAAAATTTTCCGTCACCTTTTGTAAGTAAATCCATATAATATTTGATAGGGTATAAAGTAGCAGAGAAGAAAGTAATACCATAAATTGATTCGTTTATTGTATTTAAAATAAAATTAGATGCGTCTAAGCAATTGTAGGATATACTTATATTTTCATTGATTATTTTAGCCAATAGGCGGTGTGTTTGACCGTAGCAATCCGCAATTCGTAAAAAGTCTAATATTTTAAAATAGATATCTAAAATTTCATCTTTATTGTTTATTGTTTTATTAGCGTTAAAGATTTCATCAACCTTATCTTTTATCGAATGTAATATTTTATTTAATTCATTGTCTTTTTCCACTGAAACGTATAAAGCTTTTTCCGCAAGGAGGTCATGATATTTTTCAAATATTCCTATGGCTTTATTACAAAGATTTCTAATTGATGGTTTATATGAAGATAATTTTCTTCTAAGTAATCTTAAATCCTCTTCATCGATGGTTGCGGAATACATTTCTTTTGAACGCGATATTAAATTGTGTGCTTCATCAACTAACACTTTTGGTTTATAAGTATCATCGTCAAAATAACGAATTAGGTGGGCTTTAGGGTCAAATACATAGTTATAATCTGCAATTACTAGATCACAAAAATAAGACAAGTACAAACTAAACTCAAAGGCACATATTGTATATTTATTTGATATTTCTAAGATTCGATCACGACTGAAGATATCGTGGTTGGTAAAAATGTCAATAGTTGCCACTTTAAGTCTTGTAAAGTACCCTATAGCAAAAGGACAATCATCTGGTGAACAATTTTTTTTACCACAATTACATATTTTTCTTTTAGCGGTGATGTCTATCGCTTTGATTTTTAAACCGTTTTTACTTAGTAATTCTATCGCTTCCATTGGAGCGTTTTTTCCGCTTCCTTTAGCCGTTAAATAAAATAATTTATCTTTTTCTTTTAGGGTTTTTAGTGCAGCAAAAAGCGTTGCCATTGTTTTACCAATTCCGGTTGGTGCAATTGTATATAAAATATCATCAGTAAGAAGTGTTTCGTAAACTGCTTTCATCAATTTTTGTTGTCCTTCACGTTTTTCTTTGAATGGAAATTTTATACTTTCAATTGTTTCTGTTTTTACTTTTAAATTTTCTTCTAGTAGTTTTAACCATTCGATATATTCTTCTAAAATAGAAAAAACAAATTCTTCAAGTTCAGTAATGGATAAAGTTAAATCAAATTTTTTTTCAAGATAATCAATTGTACTTAGATAAGTAAGTCTTAAATTAACAAAATCTAATCCATTATTAATACCGTATAAATATCCATAAATTTTAAGTTGTGCGAGATGTTCGGTATGATAATCTAAAGTTATTTCATCTAATTCAAGTAGTGTCGATTTTATTTCTTCAATAATAATTTTACTATTAATATTTAAAACACCATCGATAAACCCATGTAGGGTATATGGTTCATTAAGGTAAGTTATTTCACTTTTTACATATACTTCCTTTTTGCTTTTTTCATTATATTTTGCTTGATGATAATTATGAGCTTTTTTTCCTGCTTCCAAATCATGGTTAGAAAAAAATTCAGTAGTAAGATTACCACTTTGACATACAAAATATGCAAGTTCTTTTACAGCTATTGTTTTTGCCATCTTTTTTTCCTCCCCATTATCTTAATTATACCTATTTAAAAACATACCTTCAATATTAATGAAAATATTTTTTTTTTGTATATTTTTTCCAACTGATAAATATATTGTAACAAAGGGGACGATTAACATGAACAAAAAGGTAAGTTTAGTAAAAGTATTAAAAAATAGTGAATCAGTTAAAGTATTAAAAGAAGCATCTACAGATTTTTGTATTTTCAGTAGTGATGTAGTAGAATTTATAAAAGAAATTGATAGACCTAATGATTATTATGTTGAAGGCGATGAAATTACATTTACAATTAAACTTAAAAATGTAGGAGATAAAAGAATTGTCAATTTCACTTTAAAAGATGAATTAGAAGAATTTGTTTTACCGTTTGAGGCTGGATATAAGGTAAGCACAACCACAGGGCAAATTGCAAGTTATGCAAAACCAGTTAAAATTAATAATATTACCCTAAAGCCACTTGAAGAAGCGGTAGTTACTATTACAGGTATTATTGGTGCAATTGAATAAATTTTAAGTCAACGCTATTATGCGTTGATTTTTTTCACGTTATAGGGAATTGTATATTTGCTATATTTTGGCTAGATTAAGCACAAAAAGCCACCGAGGTGGCTAATGAATATTTGATTGTTATTATTTCTTTTTCTTTTGGTTGTAAATATCAATTGGCACAAAATGAGGTTTATCACATCGCCCGCAATATGAAATAGGATATGGAGAATCATCCCTATCCCATGTTTCATCTACTATATCCCAAGGAACTGTTTCCTCGTAATCGCACTTTAAACATTTAAGAGTTATTTTTTCATCGTAAACATCTTTCTTTACAAAGTCTA
>CAZSIA010000079.1:0-6492 GCA_964606905.1 uncultured Anaeroplasmataceae bacterium
ACTCATGATAAAGAATAAATTTAATATATTTATATTCATATTTAGCAAGTATACTTGATAATTTTATATGATGATTTACTCGATGATAATTTCCAAACATACTCTTCATATATCTAACCGAAATAGAGGGAAACTTTATCTCAGAAAAATCTTGCATAGCAAAACCTATAATATTATTCAATTCTTTTTCTACTTCTTCTTTATAAAATTCATACAAAACTTTTTTAAATTCTAAAACATCATTTTTCTTACTATAAAGATGTATTTCATCATCAACAATCCTAACCATCTTTTTAGTCGAAATAAAATAGCGTGGTTTATAAGCTATTCCATTCAAATGAATTATATCTTCTTTTTTATTAATTGTTAATTGTTCTTTTATAAAATCAATATGTGTTTTTAAAATATCTTCAATCTCTTTTACTGTCGCATATTTAGTCGCAGAAACCTTTACAACTTGATCTTTAATACGAATATAGATTTTTTTCTTTGTACTTCTTTTAATTTCATAAGTAAAAGAGATACCATCTATTGTTATTTGTTTTGCCATTTAAAAAACTTCCTTTATAAACAATCAGGAGGATAGTATGCTTTTCTTGTTAGAAAATCTTCTTCCTTTGCGTTTTTATATTTTCTTTCAAACACTTCATAAAATTTCTTAGAGTGATTGGGAACTAAAAGATGACACAACTCATGATATAAAGTTACTTTAATATTTTTATAAGAATATTTGGCTAAATTTGATGATAATCTAATATGATTATTTGCTATATCACAATCAGCAAATCTACCAGTAAAATAATGAATAGAAATCGTAGGGAAAACAATTTCTTTAAAATCACGCCTTGCTTCATCTAATATTAAATTCAATTCATCATTAATAATTTGTTTATAATAATCAAACAAAACTTCTTTGTAAGCTTTAACCGATGTATCACGAGCAGCAATAATTATTTTATCACCCATAATTTTTACAAATGGAATATTACTTTTTATAAATTCTGGGGTATATCCAATACCTCTAACATGAATAACATTACTAGTATTAGACTTCGGAAGACGGTCTTTAAAAGAATCGATTTTCTTTTTAAGTAATTCTTCTATTTTTTCAACACTTATATTTTGATTAACTGAAACTTGCAAATACTTTTTATCTTTAACTCGAATTATAATAGGATTTTTTTGTTCAACCTTCTTAACAATATCATATGAAAAGATATAACCTCTATCAATTATTGTTTTCACTAGCGCACCAAACGAATCATATCATATTTACTTAATTTTATTGGCGAATGAATATAGACATGTTCTTTAGGATGTCGAGCTGCGTCTACTTCTTCACCCTTTTCATTTTTGATAGTTGTTATTTGAAATAAAGTTGAACGTAAATGAGGACCAAAAGCTTCAAGAGTTGAAAATGGTTTAAAATGATTTCTAACCTCAACTAATGCTATTTGTCTTTCTTCATCATAATCTAAGACAATACCAACAAAGTCTTGAGTAGGATTTTCACTACGCAGATTATAAAGTTGTTCTTTTATTGTTGTCATTCCTAATAAGAAACCATGTGAAAATAAGCGATTTTCAGCTTTTTCAATTTCTTTTTTATAATAATCTAAATCTTCTATTTTACCAGTTTCAAAATATTCATCAATAAGCATTCTATACACCTTTGTAACTGTGGCGATATAGTGAATACTTTTCATTCTACCTTCGATTTTAAGGGAATCAGCACATTCCAATAGACGAGGTAATTGATAAACCGCCATCAAGTCTTTACTTGAAAATTGGAAACGGTCTAAATCACTAATCTTTTCACTCCCCATAAATAAATCATAATTCCATCTACATGAATGAGCGCACCCACCACGGTTAGCATCACGATTTGTCATATGGTTACTAAGCATACATCGACCGCTATAACTACTACACATTCCACCATGAATAAACACTTCAAGTTCTAAATTTGTATTTCGTTTAATTTCTTCAATTTCATCTATTGATAACTCTCTTGCTAACACAACACGAGTAGCACCATATTCTTCATAAAACTTTACTGCAAGTGAGTTAGCTACTGATTGTTGAGTTGAAATGTGAACTTCTAAATTTGTATAACGTTTTGCAATATACATAACGGCATAACTTGAACATATAATTGCATCAACACCAGCGTTTTCTAAATCTTCTAAATAATCGATCAAACCGATTAAATCACTATTATGTGGAACAATGTTTGTCGTAACATATAATTTTGCACCATGTTCATGACAAAATTTCGCTCCTAAATATAAATCTTCAATACTAAAATTTGAAGCACGAGAACGAAGGGAAAATTCTTTACTACCAACAAAAACCGCATCAGCACCATATAGGACAGCTATTTTTAACTTTTCTAAATCTCCAGCAGGAGCAAGTAGTTCTGGCTTTTTCATCAGAAATCACTCTTTCTAAAGATGGAATCTTCTAGTAAGAAATTATAAGTTAAATCACTAAACAACTCTTCTAATTTCATATTATAGTAGTTTAATCTGTCCATATCTAATAATGCTTCTTTATAGATTTCTACAGCCTTAACATATTTTTCCCACTCTAAAAATGTTCCATCTAAAAATAAATAGTCAAGTCCATCTGCGGCAATATCAATAGCTGGTAAGATATTATGAATACCAGGTTGATAGATATGCGTTCCGTGTTCGTTTTCAATTATTTTATATTTTTCATTTCTCGTCTCTTCAACTAAAGTTAAATCATTACTACCGACAAAATCATATAAAATATTTTTATATTCTTTATAAGTTGAAAGTAGTTTTCGTTTCGAATGGAACATAACATTCATTCCAAATCCTTTATAAAATAACTTTAATTTTTTATTTTTACCAATTATATCAATGTCAGTTAGTGGAATTTCAAGAGTTGGGAACAATCCTTTAATCTTAAAATCTTTCCAGAATAAGAAATCAACATAATTAGCAATTAATGTACTTGGATTATAAACACCTTTTTTAGTAATATTAAATTCTTTTAAAATTTGGTAAACTGCTAAATCTCCAAAAATATAAAATAAATTAGTATCTTTAAAAGTGTTTATTAAATCATAAACCGCTAAAATATCACCATCAGTTAAAATATTATCTACAAGTAAGTAAGTTTCCATTTTAGCAGTATTACATTTTTTAACAACTTGTAAAATCTCATCAAAAGAAAAAGAGGTTTCATAGCGTGATGAAAACTTCTGATTAGTAATAACAACACCATCACACAAATGCTTAATCTTATAAAAAGCATCTACGTTAGGTATAGTACATAAAAATTTCATCACAAACACCTCCTACATCAATTAAAATCTAAATCTGTTTTTATTTTTTCCTTTTCCTTTATGAACATAAGGTTGTGGATTACCCATTGTGCTCTTTAAGCCAGCGTAATTCCCACTTTCAACTTGACTAGCAATACGTGCCGCTTTTTCTTCATCAATATTACTCATTTGTCTAGCAATTTTGCGTTGTTGGTCTAACATTTGACGTAATTTATTAACCTCAGCAACACTTCTACCTGACCCGCGTGCAACACGTTCTCTACGACGAGATGAGCGATCAATTAAATCAGGATTTGCTCTTTCTTCTTTTGTCATTGAATTAATGATTGCTTTAATATAGTCAAATTGACGTTCATCAACATTATTAACAGCTTCTTTAAATTGACCAATTCCTGGTAAGAATCCTAAAATCTTAGATAAAGAACCCATCTTATTAATCATTTTAAATTGTTTCAATAAATCATTATAGTTAAAGTTATCACTAGTCATACGTTCAAACATATTCATAGCTTCATCTTCACTAATGTTTTGAGTAGCTGATTCAATTAATGTAAGCATATCACCCATACCTAAAATACGTTCAGCCATACGGTCTGGATGGAATACTTCAAGTTCATCTAAATGTTCACCAGTACTCATAAGTTTAATAGGAACATCAGTTACAGCTTTAATACTTAAGGCTGCCCCACCACGTGTATCACCATCAAGTTTTGTTAAAATAACCCCTGTCAATCCTAAAGCTTCATGGAATGATTTTGCAACATTAATTGCATCTTGCCCAGTCATTGCATCAACAGTCAATAAGATTTCATCAGGATTAGAAATTTTCTTAACTTCTTTTAATTCATTCATTAATTCTTCGTTAATGTGTAATCTACCAGCAGTATCAATAATTACTAAATCATAACCATTATCTTTTGCGTATTTAATACCTTCTTTAACAATCTTAGCTACTGGTGTATTAATTCCTAATTCAAAAACCGCAACGTCTATTTGCTTACCAATTTGCTTTAACTGTTCAATTGCCGCTGGACGATAAATATCGGCAGCAATTAAACAAGGCTTACTCTTTTTCACCTTACGATAATAAAGAGCCATTTTACCAATAGCTGTTGTCTTACCTGCACCTTGTAAACCACAAGTCATTAAGACAGTCATACCATTTATTTTAAATTTAATTTCTTGTGTTTCTTCACCTAAAACACGTTTTAATTCATCACGAACAATTTTAACTACTTGTTGTCCAGGATTTAAGCCTTTCATAATCTTTTCACCAGTTGCGGCTACTTTAATATTAGCTAAAAACTCCTTAACCACACGATAATTAACATCAGCTTCAAGCAATGACAGACGAACTTCCCTTAACATTTCATCAATATCTTTTTCAGTTAATGTTCCTCTACCAGTAATACGACGTAAGGCCATTTGTAGGCGACTTGATAAACCATCAAATGCCATGATATCACTCCTTTATAATTGATAATAACTCTTCTTGTAATTCTTCTTTAAGTTTTAAAGAAAATTCAATAATTTTATTATTTTTTTCTAAAACCTTAAGTTTTTCTTCATATTCTTCTAAATTATTAATTGCTTTTTTAATTTGGTCAAAAACAGCGTTTCTACTCACATTTTTATTTTCAGCAATTTCTTTTAAAGATAAATCTTCAAAATAGTACAAAATAAAATATTCTTGTTGTTTTTTCGTTAGTAATTCCTTATATGTATCAAATAGTTCGATATAGTATTCTCTTTTAATTAAATCCATTATTCAAAGAAATCAGCAAAAAGTCCGTATAGATACTGTTCAATATCAAACGGTTCTAAATCATCTAATTTTTCGCCTAATCCAACATATTTAATCGGAATACCTAACTCATTACGAATCGCTAAAACAATACCACCTTTAGCAGTACCATCAAGCTTAGTTAAAATAATACCACTAACTTGACAACACTCCATAAAAATCTTAGCTTGTTGCATACCATTTTGACCAGTAGTTGCATCAATAGTTAATAATGTTTCATGAGGAGCTCCATCAAGTTCGCGTGAAATAACACGTTTAATTTTTTCTAACTCATTCATCAAATTAACTTTATTTTGTAATCTTCCGGCAGTATCACACAATAATACATCATAGCCTTCATTTTTTGCTTTATTAACCGCATCAAACATAACACTAGATGGATCACTTCCAGCTGCCTTATAAACGATATCAACACCAATTTTTTTAGCCCATGTAGCTAATTGTTCAATCGCACCAGCACGGAATGTGTCACCAGCCGCAAGTAAAACTTTTTTGCCTTCTTGTTTTAATTGATAAGCAATTTTAGCAATACTAGTTGTCTTACCAACACCGTTAACACCAACAAATAAAACAACACTTAAACCTTCTTTATTAAGTTTTAAATTGGCATTTACTACTTCACCTTTAAGATAGATTTCAAACATTTTGTCAATAATAATTTCTTGAAGTAAAATAGGATCTTTAATATCACGTTTATAAACCTCATCACGTAAATCATCAACAAACTTAATTACAGTATCAACACCAACATCAGCCATAATAAACACTTCTTCTAATTCATCAAATAGTTCATCATCAATCGTTTTACGTGCTTCAAGAATCTTCTTAATTGAACCAAAACTATTCTCACGTGTTTTGTGCATGCCTAATTTATATTTTTCTTGTTTTTTATTCTTGTTTTTCTTAAAAAAATCAAAAAGTCCCATAGGAAAACCTCCGAATCATATTGATTATATCATAATCATTATGAAATTAAAACTAAAATATAAAATTAAAAAGACCTCTAGGGTCTTGTAGATTCTAGGGAGTCCATGGGTTGGGGGCCCAAGGACATTAAAAGGGGATTGTGTGTATATATTGAAATATACATTTGGGGATAATGCAACACTTATATGTTGCAACTTTATATTATCACGAATTTTGCCAATTTTCAACACTAAAAACAACAAAATCACAAAAATGTAAAAAATGGCAAAACATAAATTTTGCCATCATTACTTAATAAAATTTTCACATGTAGGTTTACTACAACTAATCTTTTCACCTTTTTTAACCATTTGAGATCCACATATACCACAAACTTCTTTAACTGGTTCATCCCGAGTTTGCCAGATAATTTTTAATATTTTATGATTTCAAACGACTTTTTATA
>CAZSIA010000080.1:0-2236 GCA_964606905.1 uncultured Anaeroplasmataceae bacterium
GATTTAATCCCTTATGGTATACACGAG
The DNA here is from genome assembly GCA_964606905.1 of uncultured Anaeroplasmataceae bacterium. Classification (GTDB taxonomy): domain Bacteria; phylum Bacillota_I; class Bacilli_A; order Acholeplasmatales; family Anaeroplasmataceae; genus CAZSIA01. The sequence continues at coordinate 28 of CAZSIA010000080.1, forward strand.
CTGAACCACTCCATGAATATCCACTATCACCACTACTATTATCTGGAAAAAGACAAATTGGTAGTTGTTCCCAATGAATTAAATCTTTACTTCTAGCGTGTCCCCAGTACATATCACCCCAATATTTACTATATGGATGATGTTGGAAGAACAAATGATAATAACCATTGTAATAAACTAATCCATTAGGGTCATTATTCCAATTTTTATATTGAGAATAGTGATATTGTTGACGATACATTTCTGTATAGTATGAATAATCACTACTTCCAATTTCTTCATCTGTAAAATCAACTTTGGCATTAAAAACATTATATCCTAATTGTCCACCTTGATATTTGACATCAAAGTCATTAATATTATTTAGATCAATTATATTATCAATACCAAATCTTTTAATTCCATCAGCATAAAATTCAGCATATACTTTGTCATTTTCAGGCGTTATTACTACCTTTAAATCAACATTAGGAATTTCTCTAACTTTAGGATTTACTAAGTTTTTCTCAGCATCTGTCATTTTATCATTACCAATAAAGTAATCTACAAATAATTCTTTCACATCGTAATTATCGTCAGTTTTAGAAAAATATAATAATTTTACTTTATTTTCATATCTATCAATATTAAATACATAGTATCTACTATCCTCTAAAGCACCAAATGTCAAACCACCAGCTTGGCCACTTTCAAAATTCAAAGTTGCAGTAAACACAAATTTTTCATCACTTTTATATTCATAATCAGTTAAAACAAATTCATCAATTGCGTTTTCTACTACTAATCCGTCAACATTTTTTACAAAAAAGAAAGATAATAATGCTATGTAAACTATAATTAGTAACTTCTTTTTCATAACTTACTCCTTAATCTCACTAATTCTTTTTAAAACTTCTTCTTTAGTTGGAAGGTTATCAATTGCACCTTTTCCTAAAGTGTTCAATGCGCCACAAATATTAGCAAATAAAAATGCATCGTCTAATACTTCTTTTGTCCATTCATTTTTAGTTAAAGTTGAAATTTTTGAAAGTATTCCAGCATAAAAAGCATCACCAGCACCAGTTGTATCAATCGGCTTAACTTTAATACTTTTAACCATACCAATTATGTCTTGATAACGATACATACTTCCTAAAGAACCTAAACTAATACAAAGCAATTTATCTTTTAATGAATAAACATAGTTCTCACTAAATATTTCAATTTCATCTTCTGAAAATTTAACAATATCAGCAAGTTCAATAATTTCTTTATATATATTAATCGCTGTATCTACATCTGGGAAAATATCAGTTCGATAATTAACATCAAAACTTACTAATTTACCATTTTCTTTTGCAACTTTTATTAATTCTTTAGCATAATTAACGCCTTCAGTCTCTGAAAGCATCAAAGAACCAATATGAATTATATTAACACCTTCAAGCATCCTGTTAGTAACTTTAGGAAGAATATAGTCCGCAGTGTTCTTGCGATAAAAACAAAATGATCTTTCACCTTCACTATCTAAATCTACAAAAGCTAACGTTGTATTTCTCTCATTATTCTTCTCTAAATAATAACTATCAAGCTTTTGCTTACTAATAAATGATTCTAAAAAATCACCAATTGTATCAAAACCTACACTTCCAACAAACGAAGCTTTTCCACCAAATTTGGTAATCGCACACGCAACATTAAAAGGTGCACCACCAGCTTTTCTTTGATAAGTTACAACTCCATCTTCAATATTAGCAATCATATCTACTAATATTTCTCCTACACATAATACCATATTGTCCTCCTTAATTAAGGATAAAAAATATCCTTAAACAAAAATGATTTAACATATTAATGAGTTAGGCACCATTATCAAATATTGCCTAACTCATCATATTGTTAACATTTAATTAAGCTATATTAACAGCCTCAAAGCTATTTTCTAATTCTTTTGTTGGGGCATTTACAACAATACTATCAACAGCAACTAATCCCCAATCACTAGTTACTTCATCATAAATTTCCACATAACATTCAATTTCAGTTTCATTTGCAAATTGATATACATATTGCATTAATAAACCTTCATTTCCGTCATGTTTGTTAAATTCAGTGTTATAAAATTTACCAATAACTTCACCAGTTACGGCATTTACAAATCTAATACCAGTAGTATCATTTTTTGCAGCACCAAGTTTAAATGTAACGATTGCATTAGCTTTTAAAGTTA
>CAZSIA010000080.1:2246-6418 GCA_964606905.1 uncultured Anaeroplasmataceae bacterium
GCACTACGCAAAGTACCAGTTCTTCCTTCAAGATTTGGATCAGTTTCCCAGCTTTGACCTTCTAATGCTGTAAATAAATATTCTCCATCTTTACCATATTGAATATTACTTCCCCAATATCCAGTTAAATTTGTAACTTTACCAGGTTCTTCACCACTAGCTACACGCCAACCGTATGTATTGCCTGTTTCAAATCCGCCATTAACCATTTCATAAACATTTCCACTTAATCCAATGTTTGTAGCTAAATTGAACTCTTCCCCTGGAATAGTAGTATAGTAAGTATAAACACTATCTAAGAAGAATAATCCATAGTCACCACTTGCCATATCAACTAAACGGATATATACTTCAGTTCCAATTAAATCACTAAGGTCTGCTTTATAAGCAGTCATAGTACAACCACTCTTAATATCATTTGTTCTATCAGCCCATAATTCGTTATAATATGATTTTAAGATATTACCAGTATTTGCATCAATAACTTGTAAGTTAACAAAGTCTTTATTTTTTGCACCACCAAGTTTAAATGTAATATATCCAGTTCCACCTACAACAAATTTTGAACTCTTTAACATACCATATTCGGCTTCATTTCCGCCTTCATATGCACTAAACATATACTTACCATCTTTATTAAATAAAAATCCAATTTCTGATTCAGAATCATTTGGCCAATAGTAATCATTGCTACCAACAGCACCTAAGTTACCAGCTAATGTCCATCCATCTAAATTACCCAATTCAAAATCACCATTGTATAAACGATTATTAGTTGAATCAACAACATTTAAGTTTAATGTAAATTCTTGACTTAGCACTTGTTCTTTAACTTCATATTCAACCTTAAATACTAAAGTATGAGAACCAGTATTTACTAAATCATGTGAATATAATCCTTTTTCAACTATTATCCATTCATTATGTGATTTAACATAGTAATTTAAAGGTAAGTTTGCTGCATTAATTACATTGTCATTAATATCAAATAAATAATAATCTTCATCAATATAGTATCCATCAATACTTTCTGTTAATGAAGCTTCTTTAATAATAGGAGTTGGGTCACTAATAACTTCACAATTAATTACTACTGTCTTTTTAACTTCATTTTTATATAATGCTTCTAATGTAATAGTAAATGTATGTAATTCAATGTTATCTACATTTGTATCAATTACAATTGAATTATCTGAAGTAGTATACGTTAATGTTGTATTATCTAAAGTTGCATTGAATGTTACACTACTTAAATTATTTGTATTGAAATAATCTAAATAAGAAATAATTAATGTATCTTCTATAATAACTTTAACTTCGTCAGTAGCTTTTACTACTTCAATTTCTCTAACTTCAAAACTGTTTAATGCGTTATTAACTGCTGCACATAATTCATCTACCTTGTTTTGTTTTAAAGAATAATTATTCAATCCTTCTTTTGCATTAGCAATTGCAGCTTGATATTTCTCAAATGAAGCAGTTGTATAATCACCTAAACTAGTTAATTCATTATCAACCAATGCTTTTAAAGCTGTAAAATCTGCTAATTCATTAACAGCTTCTAACCCTTCAGTAGGTTCTACAGTATGGAAAGTATTCAATTCATCAAAGAATACAACACCCCATCCACTAGTTGCGTAATCGTGAACAACTAATCTTAATTCTTTTCCAAGATAAGCAGATAAATTAGCTCTATATTTAACTAAATTTGCCAAATTAACTGTATTACCAATCATTTCTTTTCTTTCATCTAATGAATATTCACCAAGAGGGAAATCTTTAAATCCATAATTTCTATATAATGCTAAAACATTTCCTAAAGTATCTTCAATAGTAATGTAGCAATTTTCATTTCCAGCTCCACCTAACATAAAAGTAATATATCCAGTACCAGCTAATGTAAATGTTGATGATGTTAATGTACCTTCATTTTTTTCTAAATCATCTTTTGCATAAGCTGAAAAATAATTACCTTCATTAAAGATAGCAAAGCCTTCATTCCAGAATGTTGGAGCATCCGTAACTCCACCAATTTCACCATTTAAAGTCCATCCTTCTAATCCATTATCAAAAGAACCATTTTCTACAAAAATATTTTTAGATGCAGTAACATTGATATTAACATTAAATTCATCTGTTAATTCATCACCATATTTAGCAACTACAACAACTACTTTTTCAACTACAGTTAAAATATTTACTTTTAATGTATTACCTTCAATAACTACACCTAAAGTTTCTTCTTTTAATTCATAAGTAAATTCATTAAAATCATTTGCTTCTTTTGGTTGTAAAGTAAGTTCTGCACTACATTGATTAACTAAATCGTATGAAATACTTAATGTCTCAAATACTGGTAAAGTAACCACTTTTTCAACAGTAACATTAAATTCTACACTCTTATCACTTAATGAAACTGTTACTTTTTCATTACCTTCTTTAACGGCAGTAATTGTTAATTTATTATCATTTAAAGTAGCATTAACAATATTTTTATTTTCTGTAACAAAAGAAAAACTAAATTCTGAACCACTATATGAAATATATTGAGTTAAATCATATTCTTTACTTTCACCTTCAGTTAAAGTTAAAGTTTCTCCTTGTTTAATAATTTCAATTAAATCTAAAACTTCAGTAGGATTTTTTGTACCTTCTTCTTCGTTGTCCTTAGGAGTTTCGGTGTTATCATTACAAGCTGTAACAACAAAAACTAATAAGAACATTACAATTAAAAATAAACCTGTTTTTTTCATTTTTGTTCCTCCTTTTTTTATTTGGAAACGTTTCCAAATTACATTTATAATTATATTTATAGCAATAATGATTGTCAATAATATTTAAAAAAAAATAACCAAATATAAAAAAAGAAATGAATAATGATTAAGTTCACAATTCATTCCTTGTTTATATATTATTTAATTAAAACTTTTTAACTGCCCCTGTTGAAATTAATTTTCCAGTTACTCTATCAAACAAACAAACCTCAACCCCATCAAAAGAAATATTTACTTTTTTACCAATTTTATGAGTTAAACCACCAAAAATAACACTAGTAATCAGATAATTATCAATCTTTAATTTTAATGTTACTTCCATTCCTGTTGGCAATACTCCATATATCTCACCTTTTATATAACCTTTATTAATTCCAACAAATTCCGGTCTAATCCCTAATACAAATTCATAATCTATTGCATGATGTTCTTCTGCTAATATTTCACTATCTTCATTTACTTTTTGAATATGATGGTGGAAAATTTCATCCTTATTGAATTTCTCAACATAATTATTATTAAGTTTTTCTTTCAAAAGATTTTCTTCAGCAATTATTATTTTATTTCTTCTTTGATACCATTCAACTAAATTCAAATCATCATTTGGTATAAATAATAAATTAAATCCATCAAAAATACTTAAAACTATTTCGTTATTTTCTGTTTGTTTTCCAGTTGCATTTATAAAGTTAATACTTGGATTACCGATAAAATCTGCAACAAATGTATTATTAGGCTTATTATAAACTGTAAGTGGTTCATCATATTGTTGTAAAACTCCATTATTAAGCAAACAAATTTTAGTAGCTAATGTCATAGCCTCAGTTTGGTCATGGGTTACATATACAAATGTTGAACCTGTCTCTACATGTAATCTTTGAAGTTCATAACGCATTTCTAGCCTTAGTTTAGCATCTAAATTAGACAGTGGTTCATCCATAAATAACACCTCTGGTTCTGGGGCTAATGTTCTGGCAATTGCCACTCTTTGTTGTTGTCCACCAGATAGTTCTGCAGGATAGCGGTCCATAAACATTCCAACCTTAACTACTCTTGCTACTCTTCTTACTGCTAAATCAATTTCTTCACTACTTAAATTTCTTTCTGCTATTTTAACTTCATCATTTACTAATAACTCGCAATTATCGTTTATACAAATACCTTTTAGCTTGTATTTTTCAATTATTTTTTCAATCTTATTACAAAATACTTCAATCGTTTTATTAACTAAAACTACATCTTTTTTATTTACAATTTTAAAGATCTTTTTAGCGGTTGGTAATGAAATATTATATTTATCAATTAATTTTAAATAAACCTTTTTTAAATCAACTTTATTTTCATTATTTTTACATTTGTTGATAATATTAATTAATTTATCATACTTACCTAAAACAT
>CAZSIA010000081.1:0-6415 GCA_964606905.1 uncultured Anaeroplasmataceae bacterium
GAAGTACATCATAAAAATTATGGAAAAATTATATATGAAGAAAGCTTATTAAGTGGAAGTAAAAATATTTATATTAATGGATTTAAATTTACAAAAATTTCTAAAACTTCATATATAAGCACAATAAATGAAGATGTTTAAATATTACAATTGATGGCAGTCTTTTTAAAGGATTAAATCTTGTAATAAATTCTGAAAATATTGAAGTGATTTCACAAACTCGGTGGTATGAATATATATTATATTTTCTGCCGTTTGTATTAATTTTAATATGGGAAAATAGCGTAGAGTTATGTAGTATAGTTCCTGTTGTTGGTGGGGCTATAGGTGGAGGAGTAAGTGCTCTAGTTTCACTTGTTGCGTTGGTATTATCAAAAAAATCAAGTAATATCTTATATAAACTATTAATTGGAATTGCTGGAATAATTGTAGCTTTTGCATTATGTGCTGCAATTGGATTTATGATTGTAAGCTCGCTTTCATAAAAAATAGAAATGGAGTTTTTAATATGAATAATATTAAGTTTTATAAAGAAAAGAACTTACCTTTAGAAATGCATAAGGTAAGAATTGTTCAAAAATTAAATTTATTACCTATAGATGAAAGATTAGCGAAAATTAAAGAAGCTGGTAACAATACATTTTTACTTAGAAATAAAGATGTATATTTAGATATGTTAACTGATAGTGGTACAAATGCGATGAGTGATCGTCAATTAGGCGCTATGATGATGGCTGATGATTCATATGCTGGTAGTGAAACGTTTTATCGTTTAGAAAGTGCTATTCAAAAATTCTTTGGAAAGAAGTATTTTTTGCCTGCTCATCAAGGAAGAGCTTGCGAGAATATTTTAGCTAAAACTTTAGTTAAACCTAATGATATTATTCCAATGAATTATCATTTTACTACTACGAAAACACACGTTAGTATGTGTGGCGGAACAGTAGTTGAAGTATTTACTGATGAAGCTATAAAAATTACAAGTGATGCTCCCTTTAAAGGAGATATGGATTTAGATAAATTACAAGCGTTAATTAGTGAATATGGTAAGGATAGAATTCCTTTTGTTCGGATTGAGTTAGGTACTAATTTAATTGGTGGACAACCTGTTAGTTTAAACAACATTCAAGAAGTTTCAAAAATTTGTCATGAAAATGGTATTATGTTAATGATTGATGCATCTTTGATGACAGATAATTTATATTTTAATAAAGTTAGAGAAGACTCTTGTAAAGACTTAAGTATTCATCAAATTGCTTTAGAAATTAGTAAATGTGCGGATATTATTTATTTTTCAGCTCGTAAATTAGGTAGTGCTAAAGGTGGAGCTATTGTCATGGATGATAAAACCTTGTATGATAAGATGAAGGTTTTAATTCCTGTATATGAAGGATTCTTGACTTATGGTGGTATGAGTACAAGAGAAATGGAAGCTGTTGCTGTTGGACTTGAAGAAGCATTAGATTTTGATATGATTTCTCACGGGCCTGAATTTATTTATGAGTTTGCACGAATTTTAACTAAATATAATATTCCAATTGTTACTCCTGCAGGTGGTTTAGGATTACATATTAATGCTAGAGAGTTTGTAGGTCATATTCCTGAAGAAGAATATCAATCAGCCTCACTTGCTGCTGCTATTTATTTAGTTAGTGGAGCACGTGGTATGGAACGTGGAACTTTAAGTGAAGAAAGAAATCCAGATGGTAGTGAACATATCGCAAGTTGTGAATTGGTTCGTCTTGCTTTACCTAGAAGAGTTTTTACTTTATCACAAGTTCGTTTCATTGCTGACCGCTTAGCTTGGTTATACGAAAATAGAGAATTAATTGGAGGTTTAGAATTTACTGAAGAACCTTCTGTTATGCGTTTCTTTATTGGTAGATTAAAAGCTAAAGGTGATTGGCAAGAAAGGTTAGTAGCTAAATTTAAGGAAGATTTTGGTGACAGTTTATAATAATTTAGATTTAAAGACATGGTTGTTAATAATTGTGTCTTTTTTTTCTAATTTAAATATATACAAATTAATTGCATTAATAATAAAAATAAGTTATTATTTATCTATGAAATAGAGGGAAAAAAATGAAGCATGATTATTTTAGAGGTTTATTAACTTTTGATGTAGAAGAAAGTAATGTTATACTAACTACAATTCCTTATGATGAGGGTTGTTCATGTGGTGGTGGAGCTTCATTAGCCCCACTTAGAATTCGTGAATTATCTGCATTTTTACCACCATTAAGTATGGATGGAGACTTGCTTACAAAAATAAAATTATATGACTTTGGTGATATTGAAAAGACAAATAATTATTTTGCACATATTAAAGAAGTTGCTTATGATAGATTTTTATTAAATAAATTTCCAATTTTTATTGGTGGTGACCATTCGGTAAGTATTCCTTTAGAGGCGGCTTTTTATGATTGGTGTATGGAGAATAATAAAATTCCTGCGATTATTCATTTAGATGCTCACCCTGATATTTGTCACTTTTATGATGGCTCTTTATTTTCGCATGCATGTACTAATAAAAGAAGTATTGATTATGGCTTTGAACCCGAAAACATTGTAATGGTTGGTATTCGAGGGTTTGAAGAACAAGAAATAGACTATTTTACAACTCATCCTGAACTCAAGGTTTATTCTGCTAATCTTTGTTATGAATTAGGAATAAAAAAGATAGTAGAAGAAATAAAAGAAAAATTTAATGATGAATATGCAATATACTTATCATATGATATTGATATAAATGACCCTTCTTATGCCCCTGGGACAGGAACACCTGAAGCATTTGGTCTGACTAGTAGAATGGTTTTAGAACTTGTTTTAGAATTAATTGAAAATCTAAATATTAAAGCCATTGATATTGTAGAAGTATCACCTAAATTAGATTGTAATGATATTACATCATGGTTGGCTATCAAAACAATTTATGAAGTATTTAAAACTTTGATAAAGAAGGAGAATTTATAAAAAATGAAACACATAATGTTAGATTGCTATGGAGCAAATGAAAGACAATTAGATGATGTAAAGTTAATTAATGAGGTTTTAAATAGGTTAGTTTACAAATTACAACTTAAACCAATTGAACCTCCTCATTTATTACCATATTATTACGGAAGTGTTAAAGAGGATATTGGGGTTAGTGGTAAGTTGTTACTTTTAGGTGGACATGTTACTATTCATACATTCCCACTTAGAACTTGTTATTTTGTTGATATTTTTTACGATGGGGAATTTGATGAAGAAGATGTAGTTAAATTTTTCAGTAGAGAATTACCATACAATAAAGATACATCAAATGTTGAAGTAAGAAATCGTGATATTAATAGTTTTTTAACTGTACCATATGATAGTGCTTGTGATTTTGGGCCTCATATTTTGCTTGATTTAGAAGCTACAAGTAGACCAAATATGGAAACTTTCTTTGATTTTTTAGAAAACTTGGTTACTAGAATTAATATGGATCCTATTTCTAGAGCTACTGTACTAAAAAGTTCTCCAGTTAATCCAAAATATCTTTCAGCAATTATTGTTATTGCACAAAGTCATATTGCACTTCACTATAATTATGAAACTAGAAAAATTTATGCAGATATATTCTCTTGTGCACCATTTAATTATAGTGAAATGGGTGAAGAGTTTGGTTCACTTGGAAAAGTAATTTCTAATGAATTAGTAGTTCGTGGTAGTAAACACATTGATAAAGTTAAAAGTGTTAAAAAAGAAGATTTAACCGAATGTTATTCATATTGGCAAAGAGTTATTAATAAAAGATAAATTTATTGTATTAATGTTTATTGAGGAAATTTAATAGTTTGCCTAATATAATAGAAGATTTATTGAAAGAACGTTAGTTTGAATTGATTTTAGCTAACGTTCTTTTAACATTTTTCAACAAAAATTGATGTTAAATTGAGCTAAAAATCGATTATAATTTATATAAATGAGATTTGTAAAGTTATGTAATAAATCGGAAAGGTGATTTTTAATGAAAAGATTTCAAGTTTTAACAGATTCAACTTCTGATATTGAAAAAGTGTTCCGTGAAGAATTAGAAATTGATTATGTGAAAATGTTATTTAATCAAGATGGTGTAGAATATATGGCAGATTTAGATTGGGGAAGTATTAGTCCACACACATATTATCAACGTATGTCAAAAGGAAGTAGAAGTACAACTGGATTGGCTACTTATGCGGAATTCGAGAGTAAGTTTAGAGAGTATTTAGAAAAAGGAATAGATATTTTATATATATCTTGTTCTTCAAAATTATCAGGTTCAGTTAATAATGGTAGATTAGTTGCTGCTGAGTTGTTAAAAGAATTTCCAGATAGAACAATAGTGTGTTTTGATTCATTGCGTAGTTGTTATGCACAAGCTATTATGGCGATAGATGCGGCTAAGATGTCACTAGAAGAAAAAGAGTTAAAAGAAGTGGTTAATTATTTAGAAGAGAATCGTCTAAATTATCAAGTACACGCTACTGTCGATACTCTACAATTTTTAAAATTATCTGGAAGAGTAAAGGCAAGTACTGCATTTTTTGGTGACTTATTTGGTGTTAAGCCAATTATAGTTAGTGACGCTAAGGGGAATAATTATGCTTATAAGAAAGTTAAGGGACGCAAAAATAGTTTAAACGAAATGATAAATATTATTAAGGATAGGATGATCGACCCTGAAAATTCAATTCTTTTTATTGAACACGCTGATAAGGTTGAAGATGCTGAGTATATCGCTAATAGTCTGAAAGATTTTGTCAAGGAAATACACATATCTTATATAGGTCCTATTATAGGAGCTACTATCGGGCCTGGTGCTATAACATGTAGTTTTTATGGGAAACAAGTAGATTTTTCTAGCGAAGAATAAAATATAAAGTATAACTCTAAGTGAATGAATGAAAATAACTTAGAGTTTTTTTTTAGTATTTTTTTAAAAAAATTGTAAGTATATAAGTGAGGTGGGAAATGTGAAAAGACAAAATTTAATTATTTTAGGTGTTTTTTTATTAATGATTGTTGGTTTTTATTTAGTTAGTTGTAATCAAGAAGATAAAGATGATGAAGTTGTTGTAGTATTTGAAGAAGATGAGAGTGAATATATAAATGTTTATATATTTGGACAAGTATATCGAAGTGGTGAATATATGATTCCAAATTCTTGGACTGTTGGAGAACTTTTTGATTACGCAAAAATAAAATCTAATGCTGATATAAGTAGTTTTGATCTTAATGGAAGTCTTGAAGACGGTATGACTTATTATATTCCAGAAATTAAAATAGATAATGTTAGTTTTGATGAAAAAGTAAATATAAATACAGCTACTTTAGAAGAATTAATAGAATTAGATGGTGTTGGAGTGTGGATAGCCACAAATATTATTTCCTATCGTCAGAGTTGTCCATTTACTTCTATTGAAGAAGTTAAAAATGTTAATGGCATTGGAGATAAGATTTATGAAAAAATTAAAAATTCCATTACTATACGATAATGTTCATTTTTTATTTATTTTAATCATTTTATTGATATTGTCTTTAAGATATTGGTATTTTATACCGATACTAATTATTTTTAGTATCTTTCTTTATAAAAAAACTTCTTTATTTTATGTAGGAATAATACTTTGTGTGTTAATACTATTATCTAGTGTTAGATATTTTTATGAGTTTAATGATGAAGTTTTTAACGCAACAGTAATTGACTGTAATAATAAGACTGCAACCTTATATATAAAAGGTGTGAATGTTTTAGTTTATCATAATAATGAATTAGAATTAGGTGATTATGGATTATTTAAAGTTAGTAAACTTGATTATGATACAGAATTGTTTAATTATAGTGATTATTTAGAAAATAAAGATATTAAAAATTATTATAAATTAATTTCATTTGAGGATAAAGATAATTATTTTGTAATCGGTAAGATAAGAGAATTTTTTTTAGAAATTGTAAATAAAAATCCTTCAAAATATAAAAATTATATCAATATGTTAGTTTTTGCATATAATGATAATGTTGATATTTTAGATGAGACTAACAATCTTGGTATTTCTCATATAATGGCCGTTAGTGGAATGCATGTAGGATTATTAGTTTTTTTTATTGAATTTATTTTAAAAAAGTTTTTTTATTATGAAAAACCAATTGATCTTTTTATTTCTGTTTTTTTGCTTTTTTACTTATTTGTTACAAATTTTAATCTTACGGTTTTAAGAGCGGTTTTAATGGTGTTATTTAAAAAGTTGTTTAAATATTTGAAGATGCCCTTCACTTCCTTAGATGTTTTATCTTTTGTTGGAATTTTTATATTGTTAATTAGCCCCAGATATTTATTTTTATTATCCTTCCAACTTAGTTTTTTAGTTAGTTTTATCATTATTATTTTCGCTAATGCATTTGATATTA
>CAZSIA010000082.1:0-6400 GCA_964606905.1 uncultured Anaeroplasmataceae bacterium
ATCCACATTCAACACGGAATGATTCAAAGAATATAAATACAAATGGTACTAGCCAAACAATCATCATACCTATAAGTATAAAATAAATTATTGTATTTGCTATTGTGTTTTTGGCTTTCATTCCAATATGTTTTTTCAATGTAATTTCACTCATTATGAATAATCCTCCTCATTTTTATTTGAAGGCATTATATTATAAACGACTAGTGATAATAAAGAAACTACAACGAATATAATAATACCTATTACAGAAGCTAACTTATAGTTAGAGTCTGTAGCGGTAATTTTAAATAGCCATGTAATTAATAAGTCAGTTTCACCACTAGAACCTCCTGCTGTAGCCCCATTAATTTTTGTTGGAGCTCCACCTGTTAATAAGTAGATAACATTAAAGTTGTTTAAGTTACCTATGAAACTAGTTAATAAATATGGACCAGTTACAAATAACATATAAGGTAATGTTATTTTTGTATATTGTTGGAAAGCATTAGCACCATCAATTTTTGCTGATTCATATAAATCAGAAGGTATATTCATTAATACACCAGTAGTTGTCAACATCAAGTAAGGAACACCAACCCAAATATTAATTACAACTACCATAATTCGAGCAAGTGTTGCATCTGTCCAGAAAGGAATTGGTGTATCAATCAAACCGATTCCTTGTAAAAAGCCGTTTATGATACCGTTGGCGGCAAATAATTTTGATACATATAAAAGAGAAATAAATTGTGGTACGGCGATAGTTAAAACTAATAATCCACGCCATAGTTTTTTAATTTTTATTCCATTTTTATTTATCATAATTGCAACAAACATACCAAGGAAGTAGTTTGTAAATGTTGCTAAAATAGCCCACATTAATGTCCAAGCTAATATTTCACCGAATACCGCAGAGAAGTTACTTGAACCACTTGACCAAGTTAATAATGTGTTGAAGTTATCTAATCCAACCCATGTGAATAAGTTAACCAAACCATCATGATCTTTGTCATAGTTTGTGAATGCTACTAAAATCATAAAGATTGTAGGTAAAACTGTAAATAATAATATACCAATAACTGGTAATGATAATAATGTTTTGTGAAATTGATCATCAACTAGTGAACGTAGATCCTCTTTTCCACTTTTTAATTTTTTACCTTGTCTTACAAGGTCATCTATAATTTTGTTTTGTTGAACGTTTAAATACCAAGTGTAAGCAAACGCAATGATGAAGAAGATAGTTAAAATACCATACAACAAGATTTTGAATGAATCATCATGATATGCATATTCGTATGTGTCAAGAATTTCGTTGTAAACTTTAACTCTACCTTTATCTCCTAAATTGTCAAATTTGCTTAACCAATATCCACCAGATAAAATCATATATAATATAAAGACAAGTTGGAATAAGAAAAAGCCAATACCACGTAGAACTTGGCCTCTAGATGCATTTCCAAAACCCATAACAAAGTAGGAAACTCGAGTTTGCCACGTTCCTTCTTTAAACGTAGTGTAAATGTTTTTGAAAATATTAGCAATTGCTAAACCGATTGATTTTATACCTTTCCATATTGCTTTAAATATTGCTAAAATGAAAAGTGGGATAGAAGTAAAGAAACAACAAATTTTATAGATTATTTTTTTAAACTTGCCTAATTTTAAATATTCTAAGTCTGTTAATCTTTTCATATTTGCTCCTTATTAAAAAGGAGGTTGAGGCGTTATGCCACAACCTTCCTTGTTTTTGTTTATGAAATTATAATTATTCTGCAGGAACTAATTCAACAGTTTGAGTAGAATAAGTGAATTTGATATAGTATGTACCGTCAGTTTCTACTACGAAGTTAGCTCCGCCATTACCGTATGATTCATCCCAGCTTAAACCTTTACGTACTTTAAATTCTGTACCTGCTGTTAATTCAAATGCTTCTTCAGAAGTCCAAACCCCTTCTGGACTTTCTATCATTGGGAAGTCAGTATCCCAGTCTGATCCTTTAACTTGACCGATTACTGTAAATGCATTTAATACTTCATCAGATTTAGTGAAGATACCATTAATTGCTTCTTCATAACTTGCTAATGCATCCCTTAATGCAGTTTCATCACCTAATGGAGCATCTAAAGCAGCAGCAACATAAGTTTTAGAAATATCCCACCAGCTACCTTCAATAGCTCTTTGAACTACAGCGTATTCTTTTTGTAAATTAACTGCAGCTAATACAGGGTCATTTTTAACAGCGTCACTTTCTTGAGCAGCTAAGTTAGATGGACCCCAACCGAAACCAGCATGTCTTTCTAATTGAGCTTTTTCACCACTTAAGTATAAAGCTAATTGTTGTAATACAGCTGCTTTTGTAGCATCTTTTTGAGGTTTTAAACCTAATAATTTACATCCCATAAATGAAGATAAATGATAAGATTTTCCGTCAACTGTAAATGATGGTAAATCAGTAACACCAAAGTTATCTCCTAAAATTTCTTGAGCAGTTTTAGAGTTCCAAGTACCAGAAATTAATACAGCAGATGGAGTAGCTTTATTTAAGTCAGTTACTTCACCAGAATCAATATAGCATTTAGATTTTAATAATTTTTGCATACCTTTTAATGCAACTAATCCAGCATCAGAATTGAATGTATCTTCAACGCTAGTAATTTTTCCTTCTGCATTAGTGAACCAGTCTGATTTACAACCAGTTGCGAAGAAGAATGATGCATTATACCAACCAGAACCACCTAAGTTGAATGAGAAGTTTTGATTAGCAGCTTCGCAGTCAGCGATAATGTCTTCTAAACTATCAATGTGTTCTTCTTGAACAACGCTCTTGTTGTAATACATAAAGTAGCAGTTGTCAGCAGTTAAAGGATAACAATAAATTTCACCACTAACTGTAGCAGCAGAAACAGCAACAGCAGCATGGCTTGTTTTAACTGTTTCAGTAGCTTTAACACCAAGAGGAGTTAATGCACCAGCTTGTACTAAACGAGCTAATTGGTCTTGTGCAAAACAATATAAATCAGCACCTGTTTCAAGGTCGCTTATCATTTGAGTAGCAGCATCTCCTTCGCCTACAGCGGCAACTGTAGCGTTAAGAGTTAAGCCTTCATGTAAAGCTTCGAAGTCTTTAATTTGTTTTTCAGTTAATTCTTTAACACCTTGAGTATCACTAACCCACATAGTGAAATCGTAAGTTCCTGTTAAAGCAGTTGTGTCGCCACCTTGAGTTTTAGAATCATCGTTGTTTCCACAAGCAGTTAATCCTACTAAACCAAGAACAGCAACAAATAATAAAAATAATTTTTTCATGTTCTTTTTTCTCCTTTATCAATTCTATGCAGCGCTAATAAAATTTATGTAAAGCGCTTACACTTACATTATATACAAAATTAATTTAGTGTCAAACATTTATTTACTAAAGTAAAATGATAATGGTATGTGAAACCCGTTTCATGTTTTTATTATAAAAAAAAGCCATTAAAATTAATGACTATTTTTATTTATAATTTAAATTTATCAAATGCAGGTAATTTTTTACCATCATAGTCGAACAAGCATTGGTTTGCCCATTCGTTTCTAGTTGACTTTCCAAGTTCATTTATATATTTTTGCCCTTCTACAGATGCCCAACAAATATTATCGCCTGGAATCCAAAGAGGTTCCCAATAGAAAATTCCTTCGACGTTATTTTCTTTAGCTCTTTTTAAAAACTCTTCGACAAATTGTGCTTGACCTTCAGGTGTTAATGGGAAAGGTTGATTAAAGTTAAAACTATCCAAATTGTTATTATTTACAACAAGTTGTGCTGTACCATTATTTGTTTTAATATAATCTTCTAAAGTAAATCCATAACCTAATTCCATAACCATAATTGGTTTATTAAATTCTTTTTTACACATATTCATATTTGCAAAGAATTCATCAAATGTACCATGCCAGTAAGGGTAATAAGAAGCACCTATAACATCATATTCTACATTATGCTTATTAAGTTCAGTAAAATATTCATAGTAAACTTTTTGATCATAACTACGTTCTAAATGAATAATTGTTTTGATATCAGGAAATACTTCTTTAGCGGCTTTTGTTCCAGCTTTTAAAAGAAGAGTTAAATTTTCATAATTTGTTCTTGGTCCATTTTCATTTTCAACTAATCGACCAATAGGCCAACACATTCCGTTTGTGATTTCGTTTCCTATTTGGACAAAAGGAATGTCTATTTTATTTTCTTTTGCCATTGTCAATACATCAAAAGTAAATTGGTAAAGTACTTTTTCTAATTCATTTATATTGTAATTAGCCCATTGTTTTGGTAAGAATTGTTTTCCTGGGTCTGCCCAAAAGTCAGAATAATGAAAATCTAGGACAATTTTATATCCTTTGCTAACAGCTAATTTAGCCAAATTAATAAAATTATCTACATCACATGTTCCACCTAAGTATGGTTTACCAAAGATATCATAAGGATTATTCCATACTCTTATTCGCATATACTTGACACCGTTAGTTATAAATAAATCAAGTGGGTCAACTAATTCGTTATCACTATAATATTTAGCATTTGCGTTTAGTTCTTCAAAGTGAGTTGAAACGTCAATTCCTAAAATCATTATTGTTCCCCTCTTTTATGACTTGCCATTGTTAATGGTTCGTTATCTTCACCAAAACTTACTACACGTTTTTTAAGATATTTATAACGATATTTTGCTTGTTCATTAAGTTGTAATACTAATTTTTCATCACCTTTAAAACAACATCTTAAACAGTAATATTCTTTCTTTTCTTCATCATAAAACATATCTATATCGATGTCTCTTGCAAAACATGAAGGACAACGGAAGTTTAGTTTACCTTTTTTAGAGTTAGCCATGTTTTAAAACCACCTTTGCTTAAAGTTTTCTTTAATGATAAATGATAAACAGGAGAAAAAGCAATTCCTTCTTCAGCGATAAATATATCAGCTTCACCAGAGATTTCAACAATAGTATTTACATCAGGAACAATAGCGAATGCTTTTTTAGCGTCATCTTTAATAACTTTTCTTCCTAAATAAGCATAGTTGATTACCTCATCATCAACACCAAGTGTTAAAGAAGTTAAGTCTGCTTGATATTCGGTAGTACCAAATCCTGCAGTAATGTATTCATCAAATGTAATTTCTTCGCCACCTAAATCATTTAAGATATTTCTTTCAATCATAATTTCACCTGTTCCTTCAACAAATGTGAAACGAGACTCAATTTCAACACTCAAATCACCTAATTCAACTGTAACAGGATTTGCAGTAAGAATAACTTTATTACCTATTTTTTCATGTTTAGCTAGTGTTCTACATAAACTTAAGTCAACTTCTTTATTTTTGTATTTAACTTTACATGATTTAAGCGTACCAGCACCAGCATAGTGAGTGAAGTATCCTGCACGATAGTTAGCTTGGATTAAGTATGGGTATGATGCATCATATACATTATCTGTTCCAATACCACATTCTTGTTCAACTCTAGCTACATATGGTCTTAAGTCAATCATTGCTCCACCTTGATTGAAATCTAGGCAAGTTCTAAAGTATGGGTCTACATACCAGAAGTATTGTTTATCACTTCCGTATAAGATATCTTTCCATAAAGCACATTCTGCTTGGTTATAATTAGGATGAGTTTCACGATAGAAAGTAGCAAATTCACTCATTGTCATATCAATTAATTCGCCTTTCTCTTTCAAACTACCATAATATTTCATACCATCTTCATATGATTGAGCTAAAAGTTCATAAGGACATTCCCAACGACCATTTTGATTTAACCATCCAGGTCCTACAAACATCATGTTATATGCATAACCATCATTATATTTAGCTAAGTGTCTGTATTGGTCAACTAGGTTGTATAAATATGGGTATTCAATATGACCGTTATCATCATAATAGATCATTCCGCGTAATACATTTTGTGGATGTGTTCCAAAGTTTGAACCATTTCCATCAAAACAAGCAAGTAGGTCTCTTGATAAATGTGGGATTGCAACAATACCAGAATCATCAGCCTCATCTATTGCTGGACAATGGGAATTTACTTTTGAAGGAATCCAAGGGTTCCATGGTCCACCATCCATAAATGTATACCAAGAGTTATTGCATGTATGGAAAGCTTTTGGACCTTCTTCCCAACAAGTAGCGATTGCGCACTTAACAGTTGGATATTTTTCTTTAATATAATTTATTGAAAAAGCATCTAAAAAATAACTTCCTGTCGATTCAGGGTAAAAGCCAAATTTTTCATAAAACATATTAAATACATCATCAATAATTTCTTTCTTTTCTTTTTCACTAAACATCCAAATACAGAAATCTTCAGTTTGATATTTTTCTTTAAATTCTTTACATGGTAGACCTAATAAAGATAGGCCAATCTCATCACC
>CAZSIA010000083.1:0-6367 GCA_964606905.1 uncultured Anaeroplasmataceae bacterium
TAAACTACCCGTGACTGGACTTTCACCAGTAAGATTAGTGCCATGCCCGGCACACAAATAAAACCTCCAGCAATATGCCAGAGGTTGATGATTATTATTTCTTTTCAACTATCTTGAGTGTGCCTTGGTTTGCCTCACCTTTTGTTACATATAAATAAATACATTCATAGTTGCCGCTGAATGACCGATATACATTATCATTTATAGGTAACTCATCAAACCCTGAATAAAGAATTGAACTATATTCAACAGTTACACTTCCTGTGAAAACATACCAATAGTTAGCTTTTAAATCTAATCTCAATATATAAAATTCTCGTTCAGTAAAATCAAAGGTGTATGTTTTTCCTGATTGTACAACAACAGGAGTAAAATCATCATTTTCAATTGTTCTTGGAGAAAATAATAATGACATATCATATTTAGGTTCCTCTGTTACATAAAGCTTTATTTTATATGTTCCAGCATTAAGGAATAACGTTGAATCTTTACCATAAAACTCGGATGCTCGATATATAAAATCAGTTCCTTCTTTCGCCATTTCATAAGTATAACAATTTCCTATAATATTTAATTTCATTCCTTCTGTTAAAGTAAAAGTATATTCATGAACAGTATCTGCATAATGAATTGCTGATAAAGTGTGTGTTAATGTAGCTTCATCACTACTATCAACCACTAATGTTTTATATAAGTTTGTTACAAATTCATATTTAACATTATATTCTCTATATATTATCGATGAACTTGAAGATACTTTAATAAGATATGTTCCTGGTTCTAATTTATAAGTTGTAATCTCGTTATTTTTTGGTGATACAAAGTTATCATCAGAATCATACAATTGAACATATACATTTGAACCTAAATATAATTTAGTTTCATCATCAAAAACAATTGTATATGTCCCCGATTCTAAAACATTAAATGTAAAATAATCCTCTTTATTCTCATTTAACAATATATATGATTTATCAAATTCAGTTGTAAGAGATAATGGTTCTTCTTTTGAATTTGTGTATTCATCATCATATACTTGGGTAATTTTAAAAGTTGCATTTTGACCTTTTAAAGTTAATGTTAAACTAGTAGAATCACTAGAAGTAAAGAAATAAGAATTAGCTGATACTTTCTCTTTATTTATAATGACAAAAGTTGTGCTTTCAAAATAATACGTTGTTGATGGAGTACATGGTATTGTGAAAACAGCTTTATCAAATTCCTGCATATCAGTAACTTCTACTGTTTCACCTAAAATAACGTCAACTGCTTCACGAACCATAGGAGCGCGTTCAAGCTTATTTAAAGTAAAAGATAGACGTAAGTATGTATCTCTAATATTATCACTATATACAACAAGATAACCTTCTATTTCTTCTTCCACTAGGAAACCAGTTAATGGTTTATTAGCATTTGAATTTTTTTCAAGTAGACTTTCATATGGTAAATCAATTGCTTCAAAATCATTGTTTTGAATTTCGAAGTTAATATTTCTCATAACGTAATAGCCAGGAGTTAGTTTGATTTTAAAATATCTATCTTCTAATGCACTAAAAGTTTTTTTAGGTATCAAATACTCTTCATCAATAGTTAAATATTGTTTTAAAAATTCAGGTTCATCTTCAGTACCATGTTCTTTTAAATCTTCAAAATTAAAATCAGTAATTTCAGTGATCTTTTCAAATTTAATTTCTATTAATTCATTTTCATTAGAAGTTTTTGTTGATGCAGTAAATCCATCATTTGTAAATTCAAAAGTAAATGTGATTAATCCAGAATCAAAATAAGCCTTAACATTTGCAAGTGGATCAGAGTAATAACCTGTGTGACCTAATGTCAATCTTGAAATTTTATCTTCTACAACTATCTTGTTATCTATTTCACGATAGGTAGCATATTCAGAAAAAATATTAGCAATGTCATATCTCAACTCAAAATATTTTTCTTCAACCATGACAAATTGATAAGCAAGTTCAAAACTAGAATTTTCTAATGTGTTATCATAAATATTATACCTAGCATATTTATTATCTTCTGTTTTTTCATAATAATTTCTTGTTGCCTCTCCATCAGAATTACTACCTAAACCATATAAATAATAATCGCCGCCACATTTTTTCTCTATACTTGTTTGCCAATTTTCACTTGATTTAACTGAATAAGACAAACTATAGTTATCAGAATGAAGTTCTTTTATGTTGTTAAAATTATCATTAAGTAAAGCTTTTACTCTTATACTTTCCTCATCTGGATTTGGTCTTTCAGTTGTATAACCCCAAGTAACTGGTCTACCACCATTCCAACTTCCACTCCAACCATCCGGCCTACTGTCAGCTTCACAATAAATTTTAAGATTACTACATCCTTCAAAAACATCAGTTTCCATTGTTATTACGGTTTGTGGAATAATAACATTAGTTAATCCTTTACAATCATAAAAAGCCATTCCTCCTATATGTGTAATGTTTTCATGTATTGTAATATTTTTTAATCCTTTACAATATGCGAATGCACCATATTCAATTCTTTGCAAAGAATTTGGGAATGTAATTTCTTCTAGACTATAACAGTAATTAAAAACATTCATACCGATAGTTATTAAACCACTTCCCAAAGTTACTTTTTCTAATTTATCACAATTTGTAAATGCAGAAGTTTCTAACTTTGTTACAGCATTTGGAATGTTTATACTTTTTAAATTTTTACAAAATGCAAAAGCGTAACTACCAATGGTAGTTATAGAATCGGGTAATTTAACACTTGTAATATTTTCACATTCTTTAAATGCTGAATCTGCGATTTCTTTTACAGGAAAGTCTTTATATGTCTCGGGTACTGTAATTTCTAAATCAGTATAATTTCCAATCCCAGTTAATATGTAGTATGTATTATCATCACTAAGTTCATATTCAAATGTTTTAGAATTTTCGCCACCTGTTACACAAGCAGTCAATCCATAAATCATACTAATTATCGCTATAGCACATAATATATATTTCTTTATTCTCATAATATCAAACTCCTCTACTTGATAATGTTATTTTCATTTATAATATGTAATTAATTCTAAACTATTTTCTAAAAAAATTCGTATAATAAAATTACGAAATATTTCATAGTTCTATTATACCTTTTTTATTTGATATAATCAATTTATACAAGCTATATCAGACTTGTTATATTTCTAATGAATAGAGTTAGACGTAGTTCTATTCATTCGGTTGAGGAGACGACTAAAAAAAATTGGACACATATGTGAACCCGCGGTATAATCTGTCTCCCTTCCACCTTTTCTTAACTAGATCAGTAAATTAGAATATGTTAATAATTATTAAACATAAGTCTGTATCAATCAACGAATATTAGCTTAAGTTCAGGACTCATAGGAGTTTTCAACCTATCTTATTACGTCAAGAAATTGAGGTGCTATTATTATGAATCCTTGTATTACAATTGATGTATCTAAGGAGTCAAGTCATGTTCAAGGCTTTTGGGATATTAATAAACAAGTATCCAAACCAAAAGAGATTGAACATACAAAAGTAGGTTTTTCCTACATTAACGAAATCTTTAATTTAATCAAAGAAAAATCAAATATCGAACCACTTATTTTCTTTGAATACACAGGTGTTTATCACTTGCCGTTAATGAACTACCTTCAAGAACAAAAACTAAAATTCATACCTATTCCACCATTAGTTGCTGCTAAGGTTAGAAAGAGTGATCTTCGTGCTAAGAAAACAGACAAACGAGATTGTAAAAGTATTTCTTATGTTTATTATGAAAACAAACTTAAGATTTACTATGAACCTACACCAGAAGAAAAATACTTAAGAGAATTACAAAAACACTACTGTCAATTAGAGGATATTTACCAAGTAGTAACTGTTCATCTACATGAACTGTTAGATTCGATTTATCCTTATTATAAGCGTATTTTTAGTGAATTTGACTGTTATAATTCCTTATATTTCCTTAAGGAATATCCTCATCCTAAATTTGTTACCTCACATCGCGTTCAAACAGTAGCTAATAAGTATCAATCTTTATCAAATCATTCAGCTGATTACTGCTTAAAATTTGCCAATAAACTTTTCGATTATATTGACGAAATTGTTCCTGGATGTAATCAATATGACTACTTGATATCTATGTTTAAGGATCTAGTTGAACAAGCTATATTCTATAAACAAAGATTGGATGAAACAATTAAGACTATATGTCAAATCATATCAGATTCTGATAAGAAAGAATTACTAAAATCTATCGTTTCTATACCAGACATTGGGCATAATACAGCTGCCAGATTTATATCTGAAATAATGAATATAGATAGATTCAATTCTCATAAAGCGTTGATTGCTTTTACAGGAACTGATCCACATATCGAACAATCAGGTGATGTTGATGGTAAACATTTAAATATAACAAAATTAGGTAATAAACGATTACGTACAATTCTTTTTCAAATGGTTCGTTCAATGGTTAGAAAGAGAATACCTGATAATCATATTAAAGATTTCTATAAAAAGAAAACGCAACAAGGGTTAAAACCTAAAGTTGCGCTCGTTGCTTGTGTTAATAAATTACTGGGCATAATTTATCAACTTAATAAAACTAAATCCTGTTTTATTTACAAGTAAAGTATAACACAACTCTCGTAAAATTAAACACTTAGCCTTCAAAAAAAAGGTTTTTTTGTGTTTATATCAAAGAAGAAAAATATTTTTTAAAAATATATTGATTTCTTCTCAGTAAATTTGTTCCAGCTCTTTTAGATGAGAATTAACTTTTTTCAGTTTTCTTTTATCATCTAATATAGAATCAAGTCCTAAATATAATATTTTTATTAAATCCTTAGAAAATTGACTAGGATTTTCATTTGCTAATACATACATTATTAATAAGTAAGACGGTAATGTTTGATTAATATATTTGTTATATTTTAACCATTTAGGATTACCTCTTGATACTGATGGGATTTTTGCTTTTTGAATATCATTTACAAACTTTAACCAATTAGGTTCTGTTGCTGCTTTTCCTTTGTTTGATGCGTCATATTCATTATCTACTTTTATATCTAAGAGCTTATACAAAAGAGCTGATGTATATATTTTAAATCCATCGTATCCTTTAGGGATTTCTCGTTCTTCTGGATATCTAATTCTACCCATCATTGCAAATATAACATCATTAAATATTAGGTTAGCTTTTTCATGCTGAAATCTCATTTCAAAACGTGTCCAATATTCTTGATTACATTCATATCCTTTTGAACGTTGTTCTTTATCTTTTTCATAAATGACTAACATTTGAGTGCTTTTTCTACCGCCAAATGATATTGATGATCCGTCCTTTTCATTAGTTATAAATGTTGGTGGATTTACAAATGCAGACGTATACATTTTTCTTTTAAGTTTGTCTATAACCCAATCAAAGGGAACTAATTTACCATCATAATCATCAATTGCAACATCAATTCGTGTGCAATTCGCTTCAAAACCAGTCCCTAAATCTAACAATAATTCTTCCCATGTTTTATCTGGATTATTTCTTTCGAATGCTCTACATCCTGATCCTTTCATTTGTAGACTGCATGTCCGATTTCCT
This sequence comes from uncultured Anaeroplasmataceae bacterium, assembly GCA_964606905.1. Lineage (GTDB taxonomy): Bacteria > Bacillota_I > Bacilli_A > Acholeplasmatales > Anaeroplasmataceae > CAZSIA01. Next base: position 5,611 of record CAZSIA010000083.1, read on the forward strand.
AATTTATTAATGGGGCCACATATTTTTAAATCAGTTCCTTCACCTAAATGATAAAGATATCTGAAGTTGCCTTTTCCATAATCTGCATCAATTATTTCTTCTTCTGGAACTCCTAATATATTGGAGACAATTTGAACAACTTCATCTACTTTTTCTAGTTCTATATCATTGTCATAACATCTAAATTCAAATGTTAATGATAAATAGTCAATTTTAATTTCAGTACCACTTTTTACATCATTTGTACTATCGGATATTACTAACTCATTTCCCATTATTGATACCTTCCTTTTTATATTATTAATACTTTTACGCTACAACGGGTCTGTTAGTAAAAATGCCCCGTCCGAGCGCTAATTCGCTACGCTCATTAGACTTAAGTGCTACCACTCTAGTGCGGCGTACCGCTCGCACATACGAGTTTGGAACGCACTTTATTTCTAATTTGACTGTAGCTTGATTTTAGCTTGTCACTTGGACTTCTTGCATAGCTTTAGAGGACAAAAAAAGCCATAGAGAATTTCTCCATAGCTAAATTAGGGTATGCATAAAAACTAAGTAATAACTGCATACTTATATCTTAAATTAATATAAAAAATCGATTAGTATAGTTAGTATTATATTAATACAGATATATCTAATGATATAGAAATAACTTCTTCAGTTAAGTCTATAGCAGTAAATATATTTATAGCAATATAATAAATCTCATTAAATATTATTTAAAATATTTAACTTAGCATATGAAGTTTAGAGA
>CAZSIA010000084.1:0-6355 GCA_964606905.1 uncultured Anaeroplasmataceae bacterium
GCTAAATTCCATTGTGGCCTATCGTTGTTATAATAATCCATATAATCCATAATAATCATTTTTACTTGTTCAAATGTAGTGTAATTTGATAGTTCTATTTCATCTTTCATGTGCCCGAAGAATGATTATTGAGGAACGTTATTCCAACAATTTGCTTTTCTTGACATCGATTGTCTCAACGTATAATTACTTATTAATTCTTTAAAGGAATATGCTTTATATTGAATGCCTTGGTCTGAATGGACTAAGGCATTTTGTGGTATTTTATAGATCGTTTTGTTTTTGATAATTTTCAGGATTTATATCTAAATAAATTTGTGTCATTTTATGTCACTGTGACGTAAAAGTTGTAATTTTTGTAAAAAAATGTAAAAAATAGCACATGTACTATTGACTTATAAAAATAATATGGTACTATTATTTAAAAATAGCACATGTACTAGAAAGGTGTGGTGAAAATGGATAAAGTTCCAATGAAATTAAAAATTATAAAAACTGGATTAGATTTATTCTTAAAGAAAGGATTTACAAATACTACCTCAAGAGAAATAGCTACTGAATTAGGAATTAGTAATGGAAATCTTACATTTCACTATCCAACAAAAGAAGATTTATTATTAGAACTAGTTGGTGAGTTATGTGATTTCCAATGGAAACTTATCAAACATTATTTAGAAGAAGGAGAAAAATCATTATTTGCTTACTGCATGGAACTATCCACAATGGCTTGGGCATGTGAACTTCATGAATATGCAAAAGATATTTATCTAGCTGCATACCGTCATGATAAAACATTAAAGAAGATAAGAGAAAACGATACAATAAAACTTAAAGAAATCTTTAATGAATATCATAAAGATTGGAATGAACGAGAATTTAGAAATGCTGAATATTTAATATCAGGAATAGAATATGCGATATTATGTAGTTCAAATGATCAAAATTTTCCAATAAAAGATAGAATAGATTCAAGCTTAACAATGATTATGAATACTTTTGGAGTAAGTCAAGAAGAACAAAAAATAAAATTAAATAAAATACATAATGTTGATTGTAAAGCTTTAGGAGAAAAAGTTTTGAATGAATTTGTTATTTATGTAGATAAAGTTAATCAAGAAGCAATTGAAGAAAACATAAAAACAAGAAAAAAAACAAGAGTTGATGAATAAAGAAATTTATTATAATAGGTGTTTTATTGCTTTTAATATAAGCAATCATAATCTTAATTGCTGTTATTAATAAAAAAAATTGAACACACATGATAATGTTTATGATACAACATATAATGAATGTGGTGAAGAAAGAACAGCTACTCACACATGGGGTGAAGTAAATTATGTTACACCTAAGACATGTACAGAATGTGGAGTGACTGAAGTTGAAGCATTAGGATATAAAGTTATTGAGGATGATGATTGTGCAACAGCAATCCAATGTAAAAACTGTGACCAAATTGCAGTAGCTGGTGCGAGTGAATACAACGACTTTGACAGTGACTATGATTGCGATAATGATGGCTGTCAGGTAACCGTAGAGGGAGCACCCGAAGATGATAGTGAAGATTGATCTTCCTATTGATTGAAATTAATCTTACTCTAAGGAGGAAAAATATGATAAAAAGAACAAAACTAACAACGTTCGTATTGAACGTAATTATAACGCTTGTACTTTGCATCGGGCTTGTGTCGATTTTTAGCGTAAATGCAAGTGCTGCGGAAACCACTACGTCCGATCCATACAGCGGTACCATGGCAACTTCCTTTACCGTAGGTGACGGCACAGAGGGAAGCCCTTATGAGATCGACACTGCGGAAGAATTGTATTACTTCGCAAGTCTTGTAAACGATGGCGAAACAGGCATTCACGCCAAGCTGACCGCCAATATCGTGGTCAATGAGAATGTGCTAGATACGAATGGCACCCTAATCGGTACGCCTGCATACACATGGACTCCGATTGGTAATTCAAGTAACAAATACACCGGCAGCTTCGATGGCGATAATAAAACCATCTCCGGTCTGTATTTCAATAACAGTTCCACTGAGTATGTAGGTTTGTTTGGCTATTTATATGGAAACACACAGGATTACGAATGCATTGTGAAGAATGTAGGCGTAGTGAACTCTTATATTTCCGGCGGCAACTATGTTGGCGGCGTAGTAGGTTACAATTATGCGTGTTTCGGAGGGAAATCCACCGTCACGAACTGCTATAATACCGGTGTTGTAACCGGCGAATATTATGTTGGCGGCGTGGTTGGGTTCAACTACAGTTATCGTATGGACAGGGGTATAAAACCAATTGCTGGAGTAGCGAACTGCTACAATACTGGCTATATTACAGGCACCAACAATGTTGGCGGTGTGGTTGGCGAAAACTACGCGAGATATTTAGCTTATGCCAATATCACAAACTGCATTAATGAAGGTAATGTTACCTGCACCAACAATGTTGGCGGTGTGGTTGGTCATAATAATGCATACGATACAAACGCTGAAGCCTCTGTCGCGTTATGTTATAATACCGGTGGTGTAACTGGTGATAATTCTGTCGGCGGTGTGGCAGGCTATAACAATGCACAAAATGGAGCCAATTCGACGATAAAGAATTGTTATAATACAGCAAAAGTCGATGGCTTATTTAATATCGGCGGAGTGGTTGGTTTAAATTATTCAGCAAATTATACGGCAGATGCCAGTGTAGATAGTTGTTACAATATTGGCACCGTCAAAGGTAATTATGGGTCGCAAGGCGTCACCAGGGGCTATAATATTGGCGCTGTGGTAGGAATTATACAACAATCTGGTGCTGCTTACAGCAAAGTTAGTAATTGTTATTACATGGACGGCTGCGCCGAGGACGGAAGCAGCACCATTCAAAACGGCATTGGAAATACAACACCCGGAAGCACAACTGCTGATGTATCAGGCTCTACCAATAGCAAGACTGCAGATCAGTTTATCAGTGGTGAAGTGACTTACTTACTTAACGGCGACCAAACCACAATTGTCTGGTATCAAACTTGCGGCGAAGGACACCCTGCCTTTAGCGGTAATCAGGTTTACGGCGGCTATACCTCTTGCAACGATGATGCGGTAATGATTTATAACAACGATAAAACTGCAGTCTCTACGGAAAAGCCCCATACTTGGTCTTATGAGGTGGATAGTGATGCACGCACCATTACAGCTTCCTGCGAAAATGGTTGCCAAACGAACGTTACCATTACCCTTGTTCCAGAAGCTTATACCGTTACCTATGACGGAAAGGAACATGGTGCAACTGTTTTAGATACCGATAATAATTGGGTAAATGCTTCCTTGATGATTCCAACGATTAGATACTCAAAAAAGCAAGCCGATACCTCTTTGGGAGAGTCCACAACAGATAAACCGAAAGAAGCGGGTGAATATCAAGCTACTATTACCGTGAATGATGAGAGCGTGTCAACAACTTTTACAATCAAGAAGAAAACTATTACGGAAAGCGACGTAACTATTTCCGCAACTGTAGCAACTTACAACTCTCGAGAGCAAAAGCCTACAATTACGATTGATGGCTTTGTTGAGAATATCGATTACACGATATCTTGGAATAAAGATGGCTTCATTAATGCAGGAGACTATATAGCGACTATCAATGGTATTGGAAGCTGTGAAGGCGAAGTAAAGAAAACATATGTAATTAATCCTTGCATCCATAAGGACACTGACGGAGTTGAACTATGGAGCAATGGTGTTTGCAGTTTCTGCGGTACCGAACATACCCCTCACGATTGGAATAACTGCATCTGTACCGTTTGCGGTGCGGAGTGCGGTCACGAAACTTATTCAAACAGCTTCTGCACCGAATGTGGCATTGAGCATACCCCTCATACATACATCGACGGCTTCTGTTTTTGCGGTAGCTATCAGGCTGCCGTAATTATCACAAATGAAAATTACGAACAATATTACTTGAAAGCTGATTATGTTGGCTACTATGCCATCGGAAATGTTGCTCAGCTTATGTGGTTTGCCCAACAAATAAACGCAGAAAATATCACAACGCATAAGGTAATTTTAATTGCGGACATTACCATTGACGAGTCTGTGGTGTGGACACCTATCAACTTCGCCGATAGAAGCGAATACGGTTCTACCTTCGACGGAGGCGGGCATACCATTAATATTATGCAAAATTATGACATCGGCACTACAGATAGCGTAAACTATGGTTTGTTTTCACGTTATAATTACTGCACGGTGGAAAATCTAATCCTTAAAGGCAGTATCATTGTCAACACTACAGGTAACGTCGGTGCAGTAAGTGCAAGTTCGTATCGTACAACCTTCAAAAACATCATTTCCTATGTTGATGTGATCAACAACTGTACAACAGCTGGTAGTGTAGGCGGTATCGTTGGCTACTTTGGCGGTCAGCACGATAAAGGTTTGTACTCTAAGATTGAAAACTGTGCAGTTTATGCAGACGTTACAGGCTTCTATGCAGGCGGTCTAGTGGGACAAAGCTGGAACGGTACTCAATATTACGACATCACAAATGCGGCGTATGTGGGCAACGTGAATTCATACACAAAAGGCGCTGCAGGAGCGATTGTTGGTTATCAGGCAACAGATTCTAATACCTGCGCCTTTACAAATATTTATTGGTGTGAGGATGACGGACTGAACTTCTACGGCAAGCGTGATACTACAAATCAGACCTATACAAACACTACGGCTAAAACTGATATTCAATTCGCATCAGGCGAAGTTGCATACCTTCTTGGAGAAGCTTGGGGACAAACGCTAACAGGCGACAGCAAGGATGAATATCCAGTATTTAGAACGGATAGCAACACTGTTTATTATGGTTATCTATCTTGTGCAGATGACACTACGAAGGTATATACAAACAACAGCGCTGCAACGATTGAAAAGCCTGAACACAAATGGACTACTCCTACGTATTCTTGGAATGAAGATTATACAGAATGTGTAGCAACAAGAACATGCGGAAACGATGAAACACACGTTGAGAGTGAAAATGGAGTAGTAAGAAACAGCACGACAAACGCTACTTGTACTGAAAATGGAAAAATCGTTTATACAGCAACCTTTAACAATTCAGTTTTTGAAATGCAAACTTTTGAAGATCTTATCGTTTCTAAAGGACATAACTATGATGAAACTACGTGGGGATATAAGGACGTAGATGGACATTCATATACTTGTACGATTTGCGGTGAAAAGAAAGAAATTATAGGACACGCTTCAAGTGGAGCTGCAACCGAAGACACAGCAGAAAGTTGTACAGTATGTGGTTACATTATTTCTCCTGAACTTGTACATACACATAAAGCGTCTGATGAATGGAAAAATAACGATACACACCATTGGCACGATTGCGTTGCAAACGATAGTCAGGAATATGACAAAGTCGAACATTCCTACGGCGAATGGACTGTAACGAATCAAGCAACCGAAACCGAAAAAGGTAGTAAGACAAAGACTTGTGAATGTGGTCATAGCATAACCGAAGAAATTCCAATGATTGAAAAGAAAGGTTTTTCAAGCGGTGCAATTACTATAATTATAATAGGAATTAGTATTACTTTAGTTGGAGGCGGATTTGCTATCTATTGGTTTTTTATCAAAAAAAAAAGACATTAAAATAAAGAGCTTGCGACGAACGCATTAAATGGAGAAAAATCTATGAAAAAAACACTTATTACTATTTGTTGTATAGCCATATACCTTGCTTTTATACTAGCAGGCTGTGCAATCCCTGAACATATTGAAGATACTAACGGAGAAGATAATTACACTTTGCAACAAATAACAGAAGAAGATGTTGTTGCATTGAATATGGGCACTCGTGGTTCCATAAACGAAAGCCAAATGAGTTTTAACTTCGGTGACTTGGCAATTACTGACGGTGTGAAATATTCATCAAGCAAACTTACAGGTGTATATCTACTTCACTCTACGACTCTTATTAAAGGTTCAGACATTCACATAATCATTGGTAACTTCAAAATCCATGAGGGTAACTTCGCCTTCTACGTGGTATTTGATGGCAAGATTGTGGGACAAGTTACGCCAAAGGGAGATGGACTTTCAGAGTTTATCCTTGAGAATGTCGATAAAACTGCCTCGCTTGAGTACATTATTGCAGGCGAAAGCGCAAACTTTGAATTCGTTATCCCAGGTGGTTTAGAATAAGATACAATAAATTAAATAATAAAAGCCTGTGAAGCACTTTTGCTAACAGACTTATACTATAAGGTGGTGTGCAATAATGCCACCGCTTTTTTATCGTTATAGGAAATTCAAATGTTTATAAATATTTAATACATTAAATATAAAAAAAT
>CAZSIA010000085.1:0-6349 GCA_964606905.1 uncultured Anaeroplasmataceae bacterium
AATATCAATAACATAATCAACAGTATAATAGATAAGTTCCTTGTCATTATATACAATAAATAAATATGCACTTTCACCCTGTAAAAATGTCTCTGGTGTTTTAGCGGAAATAATATTAACCACACCATTTAATGTTGCCTGCTTAAAAAATTCAACTCTAAACATAAAAAGTTCATATCTTTCAAGTGCTTTAAATTCTTTAGATATATGATTATAAAGTTCACATAAATATCCTTCTTTACCAACAATAAAATGTTTTAATGTTTCACGCTTATCTAAAAATAAAATCCACGGTATATATTGATGTTCAATATATTCTCTAGCTTTCATTTAAATCACCTCGCCAATATACTTACAATTATATGTCTTATATATATTTTAAAGTAACTTTTTTTCAATTTCAACTTCTTTAAAGAAAATGGAAATGCATAAATACACTTCCACAAATTAAATATTACTTTTTAAAATTAAAATCTTGCCATTTACCCTTATTCAATCGATGAATTTCTTCAGTAGCTAAGAAAAATTTCTCAACAACATTATTTTCCGGATAAAACTCTACAAATTCTCCCTCATAAAATGTATAGAATCTACTAACATCTGTACACATACCATAAGTTGGTAGACTAGCACTTGGAATAAAGAATGTAAATGGTATGCCTTCTTTTTCACCTTCATAAGTTAAGCCTTTATGCGTCAATATCAATACCCCTTCACCAACAATTTCAGAAGTTTTTTGATTCTTTAAAAGTTCGTATTTAGGTAACATCCCAAGTTTAACTTTTTCTTGTAAAATGAAATCAGGATTCTTAATTTCTTCTTTAATAACTTCACGTTCTAAATTAAACCAAACAGTTTGTGTTTCAGGTATAACACATTCTTCATCAAATGGAACTAATTCATATGTATCTAAAAGCGTAGCACCATTGCCACATTCTGTACAATAGATTTTGTTTCCTTCTGTTTTCATCGTATGCTGTCTTTTACATTTAGGACAATAGAATAACAAATCTTCTAAATGAAGTGCTCCTTCAGAACCAATATCATAATGGTGTTTATAAATTTTATTCCATGCGTAATCATCATGATATAATTTTTCATTCATAATATCTTCAATTTCCTCTGGAGTAAGCGTCTCTAATTCTTCCGCAGTAAACATTTGATCAAAGACAACTTCAACATAACCTAAACGATCTTTTAAATTATATTTAGGGCTTGTTAAATAACCACCTTTAATTACTGAATAATAAACAGGAACCTTATGATGTTTAATAAATTTACCAGTCCCAATAGCCACTGGTTGATTAGCGCCTGAAATAGAACTCATTCCTTCAGGGAAAATAGTTATATTTCCGCCACTTTTAATAATGTTTGAAATTGATTTAATCGTATAAATATCGGGTGTAAAGTTTTTCTTTGGTATAACTTTAAGTAAATTAAACACACCTGCTAAATGCGAACGATGAAATTCATTATAACCAGCCACAAAATTATATTTAGTTGGATAAAGTGGAATACCTGTAAAAATATAATCTAAACGTGACGCGTGATTACTTATAAAAATATGAGGTTCTTTAACCTTTTTCATATCAACATTCATAATCACATTTACATTATATTTTTTATACATAAATGTTTTCCAAACCCAACCTAATAATGTATACATAATCCCAGGCTTAGTAATTTTTCTACTTCTTATTTGTTCTGATACTAATTGTTTCCCCATAAAAAACACTTCCTTCTTCACTAACTCAATTTTAACATATTATTCTTAGGTGTTAAAGAAATATTTAAAACAACTCATTTGCTTAAAAACTATTTTCAAAATAACATTATAATATGCTAATATATTTATAAGGGAGTTTGGTGTTATGGAAAAGACAGCAATAAGAATATTTATTTCTTCAACTTTTAAAGATTTAGAAACAGAGCGTGAAATGCTGGTAAAAGGTGTCTTCCCAAAAGTTAAATCTTATGCGGAAAAACAAGGACTATCACTTTATTTTGTAGACTTAAGATGGGGAATAGCAACATATGAAAGTCTAGAAATAATAAAAGCTTGTTTAGATGAAATTGATAATTGCGCTCCATTTTTTATTGGAATAATTGGTAATCGATATGGATACATCCCTCCTAGTATCGCTGGTCTTGATCTTAACGATATTGAACAATATAAAGGTAAATCTATCACAGAAATGGAAATGGTATATGGTGTGTTTAACCGCATCGAAAAAAATCACTCTATTTTTGCAATAAAAAAAGATGAACCAATATCTGAAATGATCAAACTTAACATTGCCGATTCAAACGAATATTTAGTAAAAGAAAATATTAATAAATTAAATGAATTAAAAACGAAAGCTAAAACATATTGTAACCAATTCGATATTCCTTGCTATGAAAATTACACTGACATAAATGACTTATGTGATTTTTTCTATGATGAATTAATTAAATTGATTGATTCTATAGTTAGTGATATCGGTGATATTCTAGAATTCAAACAAACAAATTATTTAAATAAAACTTTAGATAATGTATATAAAAATAATTATATGTTTGAATACATAACAAAAGCCATCAATTCAGACTATAACAAAATCTTAATATACGATAAAAATTATTCAGGAAAAACCACGTTATTAAGCCATTATGCATTTCTACAAAAAAACAAAATTATTATTAATTTAGCTGCCGATTTATCTCTTCATAATATTGATAATCTGTATTTATACTTATCTAAAAAATTAAATTTAAATTATGGGGATATTAACTATGTAAATTCATATATAAGAGATTACAAAGGTGAAAAACTCTATATAGTTATTAATGATTTAAATCTACTAAGTGATATAGATAACAGTCATTTGCTATTATCATTGCCAAAGGATGTATCAAAAGATATAGTTATGTTAGTGTCTACAAATGATTACCAACAATTATCTAGTTTAACTGTTCTAAATTATTTTTGTATTCCTAATAAAAGTTTTGACTCTTTTATCTTTGCTGAAGAGCAAATGATATATCAATGCCATAAGTACGGCAAAAACCTAAGTGAAGATATAAGAAAATTCCTAAGAACATCACCTTTATGCAGGGACTTTTCAACAGCGAAGGTAGTTTTAGATTATTTCATACATGAGAGTAATATCGAAAAATTTAATTTTATTAAACAATGTCAGACATTAGAAGATTTTTATTATTGCTTGATTGATTTTAATCGATCACAAAATGCATTTCTTTCTTATTTGATTTTAGCAATTTTAAAAATATATAACACAACAATAGACTTAGATAATTTATATGACATAATCGAAAAAATCAATGGAAAAGAAAACAAAGCATTCGACATAAATCACTTTACATTTAATAAAGCGATTAATAACATTCACTCATTAATTACTTATTATGAAGGTAAAATAGCATTGAAAAACAATATAGTTAAAAAAGCATTATCTAAAAATATCGAAAAAAATTCAAAACCATTTTATAATGAACTAAAAGAAATTTTGAAATATACACTCGGGCTCAGATTTGCTGAATGTGCACAAAATAACCTTGAAGTAAATCAACAAGAATTACGTGTTTTATATAATCACTTCTTTTCTTTCTATTATGATTTGTTTGTAAAAGGAAAATTAGATTATAATACATTACATACTCTAATTTTAAACGAGACTATTGTAAAATATATCGCTAAAAATAAACTATATTTTTGGAGTAATCAAATAAAACAAATTTATAACATTGCACTTGAACATATAGTAAAAAATAAAACACACGAATACTTATTATTTAATTTAACTAAAAATAAAGAATTTAATCATGATGAACTTCATTTCATCTATATTACACTTATCAATCTCTCTCAATACAAAGAGGCTGATGAATTAAATAAACAATTTAAGCTTTTTACAGAAAGAACAAATAATTTTGAAGAAATGTTTGAATTAATATCAACTATGATGAACGGTTCTCAATTAGAATATATAGTAGAAATGATTAAAGTGCTTGAATATGATAAATATACTTATCAAGAAAATAAACGGATTTTACAAAAAATACTTTTATTCTATTTTTACTTAGAAGAAAAGGAAGTATTAAAAAAATATTTGAACATTTACAAAGATTATGTAAGTAAACAAGATGAAGTTACATTGTTTTTTGAAGGCTACTTCGAAGAAAATCTTAACTTATCATTGGCTTACTTTAACACTTCATTAGCACTTGCAGAAATAATAAATAACGAAGAAATGGAATCATTATCCATTTTCGAAATCTGTAGAATTAAATTAATAGCAGGGGAAATAAATATAAATCAATTTTATGAAGATATAAGCGCTGTAGTACTTGCCAACCAAGCGCTATTAATCAATAGTACACATATCACATATAAATATTATCAATATATTTCTACCTACTGCAGCAAATATTTTGATAAATTAATAGAAAAAGATAAATTCACAGCTGTATTAGATGATATTAAAAATCGCAACTTTCAAAAAATAGTAAAAATATCAGGGGAAATTGCACTACATAAATTGACCAACGGCGAAATAGATTACGTTTCTATTTTCGAAGAACTTTATATGAAAGAATTATTTTATTCAAAATTAATATTAAACATTTTAAAAGAACTAAAAGATTAAAAGGAGCTGCAATTATGTTTATAGATAGCAACATTCAATACTTATACGAAACATTAGAACAATATTTACATAAAATTTCAACACATTACAAATGGAATAAACTTCAAAATGAACCCCTTGACATTGATTTAGAAGAATTTAAAGCAAATACGCAAAACTATGGTTTTTTTAGGTCGTATGTATTAAACGATAAAATGTTCATGATGGGCGAATATAAAATGGTAATACCAGATATTATATTTTCTAATGGTAGTATAGATTTCATAAAACCACTATTGAAAGTTGGAGATGGATTTAATAGCCAGATTATTGATAATATTTTATATATAAGTTATTCTATCAAGTACACTCCAGAGCCATTTAAAATCACTACATTAGCACCAAATTTTTTACTTTCTTTCATAAATATCTCGCATTTTTATTTAATTCTATTAGATACTCTTATTTATTATGAAAAACTTTTACAAGATGATTTTGGCATTTTATACAATCATGCATACACAAAAAATCGAGAGTTTTTAAATAATTTACTAAAATAATATTTTACAAGCTACTTCTGTAGCTTTTTTTTAAAAAAGGAAAGTGAATTTAACACTTTCCGCTACTCTCTTAATCTAGGTTTATATCCTTCACTCTCCAAAAGCCTGTTTTTTTAGAACCAATTCGTTCTATAATTTTATTTTCTTTCAAAACTTTTATATTGTTTTCAATAGCAGTTTCTGAAATACCAACGATAACAGAAAGTTGTTTGTTGGTAATATTAGGATTATTTCGTATTTCATCTAATATTCTATCTCTATTTGTTTTTTTCTTTTTCTCAACATTATTCCCAACATTATTCCCAACCACATTTATCCAGTTGAAAGGAATTTTTATAACAATTGAATTTTCTCTGAATTCTATCGCTTCTTTTCCATAAGCTTCAACAATTCTTGGAATTCCCCTACCTGATTTTTCACTAATATGTAGTTGTAAAAATATTTCTGACAGTTTTTCATTTACAGGAACCGACCATAATATATCTTACACCATCCCATGCAGTTGGGATATTTTTAGCAGCAGAAATTATCAAAACAACCAACTTAATATTATCAATATATACTTCCTCAAAATCAATTTTAACATTTGGTGATAATAATCTTTCAAGATAATGTTTTAATGGTTCGTTGTGAGATGAATTACAATCCGGGTCAAAATTAGTCCCAACTATCTCATGTGTAAAGTCCTTTATTCCCCAAATTAAATAAGCCTTATCCTTCCCAACGTAAGCAGCACTATTTGATAATGCTGAAATATATTCACCAATTTCATTATCAGACTTCATATTTTCTTTAAATTCAAACCACTCTTTTTCATATTTAAAAGATATTAACTCCATATGTAGTCAGCTCTTTTATACCCAACTTAATTGTATCAAAAAGTTGGGTTTATTTCAATGTAAATTAGGTTTATTTTCATTAATACCTTAAAGCATTTTTTAATATTATCAACATATGGTTATACATTTATAACATTTTAAAAACTTAATATAATTTTCATATTTAATAACACTTTAAAACTTCCCATCATCGAGACAATATTGCAATAAAAATAAAAAAAGTTGACCATTTGATCAACATGCTTTTTTACTGGCGGAGAAAGAGGGATTCGAACCCTCGCGGCAGTTCCCCGCCCTACGCCCTTAGCAGGGGCGCCTCTTC
>CAZSIA010000086.1:0-6055 GCA_964606905.1 uncultured Anaeroplasmataceae bacterium
TAATTGCAAATTCAATAGTAGGAACTTTTTCATTTAAAAATGGTTTACAAATAGTATTTAAATATTCTTCTTTACTAGCTGCATCAACTGTTGCTTCATCATGTTTAACTTCCAAATTAAGTCCTGCTAAGGCTGCTGCAAAAGCATTATTTTCCATAACTCTTGGACGTTCTTGTTTAACTCTTGGTTTAGCTAACTTAGGATTTTTCATCATGATATCCGCAAGTGGTTCTAATCCTAATTTAATCGCTTCTGTTGCTTTTGTTTTCTTTTTTTCTTTAAACGGACGATATAAATCTTCAATTTCAACTAATTTAGTAGCTGCTAAAATTTGTTCTTTTAATTCTTCAGTTAATAATCCTTTTTCGTCAATTAAACGAATAACATCCATTTTTCTTTTTTCCAATGATTTAACATATTCATAATTGTCTGAAATGGCTTTAATTTGTTCATCATTTAATGCTCCAGTTACTTCTTTACGATAACGTGCAATAAAAGGCACCGTACAACCATCAGCTAACAAATCTAATGTAGCAGTAACTTGTTTTAAAGTTATATTTAAACCAACTGCAATTTCTGTTAATTTTTCTTCACTTAATAAATATTTATCTTCCATAATTATCTTTCCTTTCTAACAAGTAAAAATGCAGGAATATCCTGCATTTATTTTATTATCCAATAATGTCAGTTAATTTATTGTTGATATCTTTATAATTATCAATAATACCATCTTCAGCAATTTCAATTGTTACATTTTTATTTGTAATTACAATTAAGTATGGATAACCACTAGATAAGCTACTTAAATATTCAAAATCGCTAGCTGATGTATCCTTATTATCTTCAGCTTCAACATTAATAACATAAAAATTATCTAGTTCTGCATCAACTGCTGCATTAACTTTGTCACTAATTTTTTCACCATTTGGGTATGTTTCATAATCTGGTGAATAAACAAGTACATAAATTTCCCCGTTTACTTTGATATCAGAGATAGTATATGGGTCTAAAACATCATTTAATTCTTCCCATGTAATTAATTGGGCATTTGGATATTGTTCTTCATATTCTACATCATCATCAGAATCACTATTTAATTCAACTAAATAAATGATACCTAATACAATACCTGTAATTACAACAGCTGCTAAAATACCGAAAACAACCCAAGTTCCGATTACGCTTGATAATTTTTCTTTATTTTTTACTTCAATTCTTGCCATAAAATTAGCTCCTTTCAAGAACGGTCATTTAATATTATAAATGAAGGAGTACTTTTTAGCAAGTTTTATCTTATAGAAAATGCTTTATTTTTTACTCAAAAACAAACGAATTAGCAATTTGTGTAGCCTCATCTAAAATGAAGTTTTCATTAAAAATAGTAACAAATAAATTTTCATAAAAAAACGATAATGATTTATCATTTAAAAATCCAATACCATAATCTAGGACAATAACATCACTAAACTCTCTACTTACTGTTAAAATATCGCTTACTTCAGTAACAACACTTGATATTGTATAAGTATTTTTATCCTTTGCGTATGTAAATAAAGTGTATTCTTCCTTAATAACTGATTTATCTAACTTATACCCTTCTGGCATAAATGTCGGGATGCACTCCGCTAAATCACCATTTAAAACACCTTCAGCCATTTCTAATTTAATTGTATTATTAATTACTTCTGCATTGAAATCGCTTACCTTTAAATTCGGATTATCTTTGAATGATTTGAAATCAACAGTGATAACTGGTGTTTGAGTACTATCATAGATAACATTAGATATTGGATAATTATTTTTTTTATTAAATGTTGTTTTTTGTGTTTTTAATCTAGCATTAGTTTTTGTATCAACTTTACTTGTTATGGTATAAGAATCCTCATCTGTGGTAAAACTAGCTTCAGGATCGTTTGTTATATCTTTTACTATTGATTGAAATAAATACGCATGACTTGTGTTTAATGGCCAATCACTATTAAATTGAAATTGTTTATTAAGTGCAGGAGTTATAACAAAAACACCGTCATTATTTTTTACAATTACTTGAACATTATTATTACTTTTATTTTGCAATCTAACTTTGTAATAATTTGGTTCTAAATAATCTACTACTACATCAAAAGTAATATTACCTTCTGATTTTACAACTTTCATTTGTGCTTCTAAATTATATTTTGTTAAATTTGAAGTGTATTGAGTCAACTCTTTCTTATAATCTTTATTATCCTCTTTATCACACGCCGTTAAACAAAACAAAAATAAGACACAAATTAATATTTTTTTCATAGTCCACCCCATATTTCTAATTAATAATATGTCTTTATTTAAAATATTATGTATCAATTACGCCTTATTGAGAAAAAATAAAACAAGAGGAGGTAATGATTGTGTCAATTATTCAAAAAATTCTATTAGTAATTACTATAATCGGAGGTTTAAATTGGTTATTAATCGGTATATTCAATTTTAATCTTGTCGACTATATATGCATGGGAAATGATGTTATTAGTAGAATTATATACTCAATAGTAGGAATATGTTCTGTAGTAAATATCGCTTTATTATTCTTACGCAATGATCATCGCATGGATGATTTCTAAAAAAAAAAGCCTTTAGTTAAAGGCTTTTATTTTGTTATAAAGGTAAAACTGCACCTTTATATGTATTTGTAATATAATCTTTAATAGTTTGACTATTTAACACTTCTAACAACGCAACAATTTTTGGATTTTCTTCATTACCCTTTTTAACTGCAATAATATTAGCATAAGTTACAGCTGCATCACCAGTTGCATCTTCAACCGCTAAAGCAGTACTAATACTAATATTTGATGCAATAGCATAATTACCATTAATTACTGCTAAAATATTATTATTGTTTTTATATTGTGAAGGCACTGTATCAGCGCTTACAGCTTGAATGTTATAACCATTATTATTAGTAATATCTTTTAAATCAACGCCTGTTAAAGCATTCTTGCTTGAATCAATTTCAATTAAATTTTCTTGTGCTAATAAAAGTAAAGCTCTTGTAAGATTAGAATCGTCATTTGGAATAAAGATTGTTGTTCCTTTACTAAGATTTTTTAAATCATTAATCCCTTTACCATATAAACCAAACGGTTCATAATGAATAGCGCCTACTGAAACTAAATTTGTATTTTTACTTTCATTAAAACTATTTAAATAAGGTAAATGTTGAAAATAATTTGCATCTAAATCACCAGATTCTAATGCAGTATTAGGCATTACATAATCATTAAACACTTCGATTTTTAAAGTATATCCTTTCTCAGCTAAAAGTGGTTTTGCTGCTTCTAAGATTTCTGCATGAGGAGTAGATGATGCTCCTACAACAATTGTATTCTCATCATTACCACAAGCAGTTAAAGTTATTAATGAAATAGTTAAGATTAATAATAAAGATAATATTTTTTTCATATTTTAAATTCTCCTTTTATTTTATTCTTTTATCAATTTTTCTACTTATATACATACCAAGTTCTTGTATTATTTGAACGATAATTATTATTAAAATAACACAAAACCAAATAACATCATCATTTAATCTTTGGTGACCATATACAATAGCGATTGCTCCTAAACCACCACCGGCAATTGTACTAGACATTGCTGAATAACCTAAAACAGTTACTATTGAGATTACAGCACCTACAATTAAAGAAGGTTTGGCTTCTGGCAATAATACCTTGGTAATAATTTGCCAGTTACTAGCACCCATACTAGATGCAGCTTCAACCACTCCATATTCTACTTCTTTCAAACTTGATTCAACCATTCTTGCAATATAAGGTGCTGCTGCAATAATCAAAGTAATAATCATTGCTTCGTTACCATAAGTTTTGCCAACTATTAAATCTGATATAGGTAATAATGCAACCATCAACACAATAAATGGCATACTTCTAAACACATTAACAATAAAACCAAGTGGAACATTTATCCATTTATTAGGATGAATTCCGTTTTTACTAGTTATATTTAATAACACCCCTAGTGGAATACCAATAAGGTAAGCAATAAAAGTTGATACAAATGTTAGATATAATGTTTCAAAAATTCCAATTACAAATTCATTAGACTCCCACAATTTAATAAAGTCTTCACTAAATGCTAAAATAGTATTCATCACAACTACTCCTTTACATAAGAAATATTATGCTTATTCAAATAAGTTAATATTTTTGAACTTTGTTTTTCATCTTCTGGAATTTGCAAAACCATTCTACCATAAATATAACCATCACGCTCATTAACATCTGCTCTTAAAATATTAACAGCCACACCACATTCTAAAATCATATTAGCTACGACTGGTTCATAAGTTGAAGCACTATCAAAAGTGATAACAATTTTTTTATTACTAATAATTCTATCGACAATTTGACTATTCGATAAAATCAATTCTTTTCCAATTTTACTTTGAGGATTAATAAATACCTCGTTAACATCACCCATCTCTTCAATATGACTCTTATCAATAATAGCAACACGATTACAAATTTGATCAATAACCTTCATTTCATGTGTAATAACAATAATTGTTACACCTAATTTTTGATTTATTTCCTTTAATAATTCTAAAATCGATTGTGTTGTATTTGGGTCTAAGGCACTAGTAGATTCATCACTTAGTAAAACCTTAGGATCCATTGTAAGAGCACGAGCAATAGCTACGCGTTGTTTTTCTCCGCCTGATAATGTTACAGGATAGGAATTCTCTTTATGAGATAAACCTACTAAAGCTAATAATTCTTTAGCTTTTTTTAATGCTGTTTTTTTGTCTACACCAGCAATTTCTAAAGGAAATAATACATTTTTTAGTACTGTTCTTTGCGACAACAAATTAAAGCCTTGAAAAATCATACCAATCTTTTGACGCATCTTAAGAAGTTCCTTTTTGCTTATCTTTGTTAAATCAACCCCGTCAATAATAATTTGCCCTCTTGTAGGCCTTTCTAAAAGATTAATACATCTAACAAGTGTACTTTTCCCAGCTCCACTTAAACCAATAATACCAAAAATATCACCATCGTTAATTTTAAGATTGATATTTTTTAATGCAACATTCTCCCCAGTAGCTGTTTTATAAATCTTATCTAGATTGATTATTTCAATCATCTATACCACATCCTTTCCATAAAAAAAACCTTAGACAAAAATTGCCTAAGGACGAAATTATTCCGTGTTACCACCTTAATTTATAAATACCTCACGATATTTACCTCTTTGAGTACCATCATACTCTATCGCTTTAACGCGCGAACACGTCATCACCTAAAGAAATTCTCTCAGCAACAAAGCTCCAAGACCATCTTCATTAATTTTTCCTTATCCTCTTTCACCATACGAGGACTCTCTTATTAAGGTCTTCCTTAACTACTCTTCTTTTCAAAGCCTTTATTAAGTTCGTTTAAATTATATACTATTTAAAAAATAAACGCAATAACATTAAACATAAAATTCATAAAGGGAGAAAACTAAAACTACTTTTAAACAGTAATTTTAGCTTTACACTTTTAATTTCCTTTATTTTTATTATGTTCAATCGCTAATTCTTTTATTTTTGCGAAGCGATGAGAAAGTCCTGGTTTACTAATCTTTTGACCATATTCAGTATCAAGAATTTCAATGAGTTCTACAAGTGATGCTTCTGGATTATCTTGACGAACTTTCATAACAGTTAATATTTTTGGGTCTAATTTTTCTAAAGGATAATTATATTCTAAATATTTAATGTATTTAAGTTGTTCTCTAGCTGCAGTAATTGTTTTTTGTTCATTAGCTACTTCACAGTTTATAATACGATTAATACTGTTATTAAAATCACGTTCAATACGTAAATCTTCATAAGCAAAGGCTTGGTTATTCGCACCAATAAAACGGATAATATCAACAATTTTTTCAGCGTCTTTTAAATAAAGAACTAAACGATTTCTACGTTTAATAATCTTTGCATTAAAATCACGTTTATTCATTAAATGTTGGACAAATGTTGTATTTTTGCGAAAATTTGAAAAAGTAAATTATT
>CAZSIA010000087.1:0-5970 GCA_964606905.1 uncultured Anaeroplasmataceae bacterium
ATTAATAAGGATATGGCTATAGAAGGTAGATTTATTGTTATCCGTCGTGGAAAAAAATTATATGCATTAGTAGAATATAAATAATATGAAGATAGGATTTCAAGGGACTTTAGGTTCGTTCTCACAAATAGCTGCTCATAATTTATTTCCTGAAACTGAATTGTTAAGTTTTATGAGTTTTAATGATGTTATTTTAAATGTATTAAACGGCAATATTGATTTTGGTGTTTTACCAATTGAAAACTCATATACAGGAGAAGTTTCAATGGTTTTAGATGAATTATTTCATTCGAATGTATATATCGTTAATATGTATAATTTACCGATAATTCAAAATTTAGTAGGAATTAAAGGGGCAAAGTTATCTGAAATAAAGCAAGTTTATTCTCATGAACAAGCTCTAATGCAATGCTCTTTATTTTTAAAAGAGATAAAGGCTGAAATTATTAGTTTTGCTAATACTGCTTTAGCGTCTAAATACATTAAGGAACTAAATGATCCAAGTAAAGCGGCAATTGCTTCTAGTTTAACAGCTGATTTATATAATTTGGAAATATTA
Organism: uncultured Anaeroplasmataceae bacterium; assembly: GCA_964606905.1. GTDB lineage: Bacteria > Bacillota_I > Bacilli_A > Acholeplasmatales > Anaeroplasmataceae > CAZSIA01. The sequence continues at coordinate 560 of CAZSIA010000087.1, forward strand.
AAAGAAGAAATAAATAATAATAAATCTAATACAACAAGATTTGCTGTTATTAGTAAAAAGATTTTAGAAGTTAATGAACATTTTGCATTTATGTTTACTGTTAAAGATGGTTCAGGTGCTTTAGCTAAAATATTGAATGAAATTAGTATTTTAGGAGTCAATTTAACTGCAATTTCTTCCCATTCTACTCATGAAGCTTTTAAGTATTATTTTTACTGTGAGGCAGAAGGACGCTTAGATAGTGAAAATATTGTTAAGTTACAAGAAATTTTAAAGCAGAAATGCGAAACTTTTAAAGTTATAGGCTCATATTAAAACGCTAGAATAATTTAGCGTTTTTTTTCATAGTCTATTTTGGTGATTTTTATTTATAAAATAGATTATGAGAAGATTAAGGAAAATATTTTATCGCTAAATAAAAATGATTATTTAGTTTTAAAAAGTAATGCGTATGGGTTTGGACTAAAAAAAGTCTTAAAATTAGCTTTAAGTTTAAAGATGTATAAGTTCGCCTTGATTGATATTAAAGATTGTATTTATATTAAAAAATATTATCCTGAAACTATTGTTTTATTATTAGGAGTGGCTAATGATAATGATTTATCTTTATGTGAAAAATACAATATTGAAGTTACTATTTCAGATGTTAATGATATATTTAAATTATTAAAATATAACCTAAACGTTCAAATTGAAATTAATAGTGGAATGAATCGTTTTGGTATAAGGAATTATCAATTGGAAGAAGTTTTAAAAAAATTAGACGATAGTTCGCTTAATTTAGTTGGACTATACTCACATAATGCTACTAAAGATTTAGATCATATAAATGAACAAGTTGAATTATTTACTAATGTTATCGAACATAAAAACAATCTTGATTTTCATTTTCAATCATCAAGCATAAAAGATTTGAAATTAAATTGTTTTACCTCTAAAAGAATCGGTAATGCTTTATATAGAGATGCCTTAAGAGTAATTGGAAGGATTATAAAGATAAATTACTGTTTAATTGATGAATATATTGGATATGATTATAGTTATCAATTTAAAGAAAATAGTTTTATAGGTGTAATAAATATTGGATATGCGGATGGACTTGAAAGAGGATGTGAAGGATTTAAGGTCTACATAAATAAAAATTTTTATTCACTAATTGGGAAAGCATGTATGAATAATTGTTTTGTGTTATTAGATTCGGTAGATTTTTTAAATAGTGAAGTAGTTTTTATTGGAAAAGAAAATGATATTAGTAATTATGAATCGTTTTTTAATAAGATTTCGCACGAGGTCTATTTGTCGTTTTTAAAAAAATAATTTTAATGTGCAATAGAATATGTTATAATTTTTTCAGGTGGTGTATTTATGCATTATATTTTATATAATCCATTAAGTAGCAATGGAGCTAGTAAAGAGCACGTTGTTAAAATTGAAGAAATTCTTAAAAGTGAAAATAAAGAATATGAGATTATTAATCTAGTTGAAGCGAGTAAAGATGTAGAAAAACACGCTGCTAAAATTCATCGAATTGATACTTTAATTATTGTGGGTGGTGATGGTACGCTACACCGTTTTGTTAACGCAATTAGAAGTATTCAAAATAATAGTGAAGTCTATTTATACCGTGGTGGAACAGGTAATGACTTTAGCAGAGATTTTCCTAAAACTACTTTAATAAATATTACCGAACATATCAAAAATCTACCTGTTGTAAATGTTAATGGTAATGAAGAATTATTTCTTAATGGTAGTGGATTTGGTGTTGATGGTGAAGTGTGTGCATTGATTAATGATAAACAAAATAAGAAAAAAGGTCTTAATTATTTTAAAAGTGCAATTCTTACACTCAAAAAGTTTAAACGTTATGATTTAGATTTGGTAGTTGATGGTGTAAGGTATACTTTTAAAAACGTATGGTTTACCACTGTTAATAACGGTAGATATTTTGGTGGAGGGATGAAAATTTCTCCTACATCAAAAAGGGATGATGGTATTTTAGAAGCATACATCGTTCATTCAGCAAGCTTCCTTAGGTTATTATGTATTTTCCCATTCCTTTTCCTTGGTAAACACATGTGGTTTAAGAGTGCTGGTATTACGCTTTTAACTGGAAGACATTTTGTTGCTAAAGCAAGTAGTGGACAAGTCTTTCAAACAGATGGTGAAGTTATTAGCGGAATTGATAAATTTGAAATTAAATATTAATGAAAAGAAAATAGGAATTCGTTTGAATTCCTATTATTTTTGCTTTCTACCTAACCCGATTTTTTGGTATACTTTAGCGATTTTTTTGTACCCAACTCTTAAAGCAGCATCTCGACCTTCATTTAGTATTTCATCTAATTCTTTAGAGTCTAAATATTCGTTATAACGTTGTTGAATCGGTTTAATTTCATTGATAACTACTTCAGCAACTTTTTCCTTGAATTGTTGATAATTACTTCCAGCAAATTCTGCTTCAACTTCAGTCATTTCTTTACCAGTTATGACTTGATAAATTGTTAATAAGTTAGAAATACCTGGTTTGTTTTCTGGGTCATATTTAACAGTAGTATCTAAATCTGTGACAGCGCCTTTGATTTTATTTTTTATTACGTTAATATCATCTAATAATGAAATATAAGCTTTTGGGTTTTCATCTGATTTACTCATCTTTTTACTTGGGTCAATTAAGCTCATTATTTTAGCACCAGCTTTTGCTTTATAACCGGTTGGAATCACGAATGTTTTTCCGTAACGATTATTAAAGCGTTCTGCAAGATCTCTAGTTAATTCTAAATGTTGTGTTTGGTCTTGACCTATTGGTACGATATCCGCGTCATAAAGTAAGATGTCTGAGGCCATTAAACATGGGTAAGTTAAAAGGCCTACACTTACACCAGCTACTTGTTTTGCTTTCTTATCTTTATATTGAGTCATTCTTTCAAGTTCCCCTAACATTCCGTTACATTCCATAATATAACCTAATTGAGAATGCATCGGAACTTCTGATTGAATAAACAAATGCACTCGTTCTTTACGAAGACCACAAGCTAAATATAAGGCAGCTAGACTTTTAATATTCTTTCTTAATTTTTCTCTATCTTGTTGAATTGTAATGGCGTGTAAGTCTGCAATGAAGATGAAAAATTCATGTTCTGGTAATTCATCTTGTAATTTAACAAAGTTTTTAATCGCTCCTAAATAATTTCCTAACGTAATGTTTCCTGTTGGTTGGATTCCTGATACTAATCTACTCATATTAATCATCCTTTCTTTATAAAAAAAATAAAAACCTAGAAAATATAAGGACGATTTACTCGCGGTACCACCTTATTTCTAGATTTTAACTAGCTCTTTAAATCTTTAACGCAGATTTTACGGGTGTGATTAGCACCACTAAAAAGTCCATTCAATGAATTACAAATATTTATCTCTCACCAATGATAAACTCTCTTTAAAATGTAAATTTCATTTACTATTCTTTTCTTCGTTTTCTTTCTTATTATATGTTTTATAATTATTTTTGTCAATGTTGCTATTTTAATTATTGATATTATTTGATATAATTTAATTGATTAGGAGGTGCTTTTTCTAATGGTAATAATTTATACAACTCCATCATGTGCGTCTTGTCGTAAGGCTAAAGCATGGTTAGAAGAACACAACATTGAATATGTAGAAAAAAATATCTTTGCCTTTCCTTTGACTAAAGAAGATATTAGATTAATGTTGAAAAATACAGAAAATGGTTTTGAAGATATTATTTCTACAAGAAGTAAATACATTATGGAAAATAATATTGATATTGAAAGTATGAAATTTAGTGAACTTGAAAAGTTAATCATTGAAAATCCTTCAATTTTACGAAGACCAATTATAGTTGAGGATAACAAGTTACAAGTAGGGTATAATGAAGAAGAAATACGCGTGTTTATTCCAAAAGAAATCAGAAAGATTTTAATGAGTCTTGATTGTGATTTATGTGATTATAAGGAAGCACTAAAAAAATATTATTATGATCAAGTTAATAATTAAAAAATAATCGCCACAAAGTTATTGTGACGATTTTTTATATGCTCTTTTGCTTTTTGAATCCATTTTAATATATTCTAAGTTATTTTCTTCTAAGAATTCTAAAAATTCCTTTTTACCTATTTCTTCGTTTTCTACTTCATATTCGATTTCATAATCAACCTCATCATAATAAGTGTTTTTATCGAAAAAAAGTGTTCCGTTTTTATAAGTTGTTGTTGTGCGGTATGTAGTTAATGAAGCGATATTTTTAACATTTTCATTTATTCCAATTATAGCAGCATCAAATCCGTTTTCGATCATTTTATAAGCTTCATCTTTATCTAGGACGATATGTTTTTCAAGTGTTCCAATTTCTTGTTTTGTTTTTGAAGTTAATTTAATGTTATATGATTTTTCTCTGATTCTTAGGACAATACCATTTTTAATTAATTTGTGTTCAAAAGTATCAAAGTAGTAGTTTGTTTGAACAAGTATATTTTTTTCTAAGTTATATTTTTTTATTAACATTTCATATTGTTCTTTACTAATTTTTGTTTTAAATTCAATTTCTAAACTCGTATACATCATAACACATCCTTTGACACTTTAATTATAATTAAAATGCTATCTTTTGCAAGTTAGTATTTCATCAATAATTCCAAATTCTAGTGCCTGTTTACTATCCATAAAATTGTCTCTTAAGGTTGCCGAAATTATTTCGTTAATCGTATGTTTTGTGTTTTGTGCTAAGATAAGATCGACTTTGTTTTTTATTCTTTCTAACCACTTTGCATGATTGAAAATATCACTTGCGTTTCCACCGAAATTTGTTGATGGCTCATGAATCATTATTTCGCTGTTTTCTAAGGCGTATCTACGTGTTCCTGATGAAAGAATAAAAGCTGCCATACTGGCGGCTAATCCTACACAAATTGTAATTACCTTTGGTTTTATATATTTCATAGTATCGTATAAGGCAAGTCCTGCGGTGATACTACCTCCTGGTGAGTTGATATAGATATAAATATCATCATCGCTTACACTTTCTAAATATAATAATTCAGCAATCCAAATGTTAGTAGTAGTATCATTTATTTCACCATTTAAAAGAATAATTCTTTCTTTTAATAGTCTAGAAAATATATCATAATGTATTTCTCCATGAACTGTTTTTTCAGCTACAGTTGGTATATATGGCATGTTTTTAGCCTCCTTTTACTTTTCTATATTATAAAATAACGTTTTCTTATTTTGTTATAACGTGTCAAAGTGAACAAAATCGTTGATAAAATAGAAAAAAGTGGTAAAATATATATGGTTAAAAAATACATATATTATGGAGGAAATTAAAATGGCTGTAAAAGTCGCAATCAATGGTTTTGGCCGTATCGGTCGTCTAGCTTTCAGACAAATGT
>CAZSIA010000088.1:0-5964 GCA_964606905.1 uncultured Anaeroplasmataceae bacterium
TAGTTACGTAGAAGTTCCTAATATGCAAAATAATCTTGAAGCTGTATTACAGGTTATGAAATTCATTTATGATAACATTATGTATGCAGAATTAAATACAAAAAGTGATTACTGTCAAGTATGTGGTTATGATGGAGAAATTGAAATTGTAACTGATAAGGGTGGAAAATTAATTTGGGAATGTCCACAATGTAAAAATCGCGATCAATCAAAAATGAATGTAGCTAGAAGAACTTGTGGTTATATTGGTTCACAATTTTGGAATCAAGGAAGAACACAAGAAATTAAAGAAAGAGTATTGCACTTATAATAATGCATTTTGGAAATATAAAAAAATATGATATCGCAAATGGTGAAGGTGTGAGAGTTTCACTATTTGTATCAGGATGTAGGAATTATTGTGAAAATTGTTTTAATCCAGAAACTTGGAACTTTAAGTACGGAAAAGAGTTTACTAAGAATATAGAAGAAGAAATATTAATGGCTTTAGCTCCTTCATATATAAATGGACTAACAATTTTAGGGGGAGAACCTTTTGAAATTGAAAATCAAAGGGGCTTAGTTGAATTTATTAAGCGAGTAAAAAAAATGTATCCTGAAAAAAGTATTTGGATGTATACTGGATACTTACTTGAAGATGATCTTTATAATCCTAATGGTAAAGTGCATTGCGAAGTAACATATGATATCTTAAAACATATTGATGTTTTAGTTGATGGTAGATTTGTGGAGGAACTTAAAAACTTAAGTTTAAAGTTTAGAGGTTCATCAAATCAAAGAATAATTTTAGTTCAAGAAACATTAAAGGAAAGAAAAATTGTTCTTTCACCGCTTAATGCATATAAGGAATTTAAAACTATAGTTTAAAAATAAAAGGATGTTTACATTGTGTGAAGTGATCACAAACGAAACATCCTTATTTTTATGAAGAAGTAAAATCATCTTTAGATGAATATCTTGTATTATAATTATTTAGATTTTTATATGTATATTTATTTTCTGAATAACCTTCATAATTGTTTGGAGCTATTTTTAATAGGCCATCGTTATTAAAATTTGAATATACTTTTAAATCTCCTAAATAATAACTTCTTATATAGTGACTGTGAATTACCGGCGTAAATAATCTTTTATTAAACATACAACCTGGTTCAATTAAATTCAATTCAGTTACTTTTACAACATTACTTTTAATAAAGTCATATGTATCACTGAAAATATCACTAATTCTTCGAGTACTAGTTTCACCACATTCTTGAGAGAAACGTTGAATTGAACTGTAACTTTGAGAACCTAAGAATATTTGACTGTTACAGTTTGAAATGATTATTTCAGCTTGTTGTTTTTCATACACAGAAGTTAATTGTTCGTATGATTGCAAGAATAAATGCATCCAAATATTTCTACTACGAGATGTTGAAATCTTATTATCAAAGTTTTCAATCTTAGGAATGTTGCCAAATTCATCTAATAAGAAGTGTGTTGGTCTAATTTCTCTTATACCTTTTGCATATGCTTCTTCGCATTGTATAATTAAATCTTTATAAATTGAATCAATAAATAATCCTGCAATTTGGAAATCACTTTTTTCATAATCACGTGTAATTACAAAAATTGCGAATGGTACATCAATGTTTCTTACATCAATTGTGTTTCCTGTAGTAAGTGAATAAATATGACCTTGTCGCCAATCGTTAAGTTTAGAGTCCATAACCCCAACATAACTACGCATAGTTCTAGGAGCATTAGCATAAACGACGCTTAATTTTTCAATAGCACGTTTTTTTCCAGAAATAAATGGTAATGATTTAAAGTCAACAGGTCTATCTGAATCGGCTGTTGATACAACGTATTGACGTAGGGCATTAAAGTAATCAAATAGTGTTTTAAAAGTAAACATATCTTGGGTAAATCCTGTTCTACTTTCATTAAGTGCATCATCTAACATTGCAATTAATACACCTTCAATTGCTTGTTGAGCACCTAATTCCCATGTTTGGTCTTCTTTGTCTGTTACAGGACAAATCATTACGACTAGTTGACGGATTAAGCTATCTGTTTCACTAGTAATTAGGTGTTTATTTTGTGTTTCAAATCTCATGTAATCATCATATGTTCCAAAGGCATAGCCTTCAAATGTATAAAATCCTGTATAGCCTTTATAAGATTTATAGTAACGAAGATCATAACTTTCATCTGGTTCGCCATCTACACGAGTCGGATTCATTTGAAATTTTTTTAGACGCATATAACTTTCATATATTTTTAAAAGAGGATTCCATTTATCCGTTCTTGATAAATCTTTGAAATTTAAAATAAAAATCTTATAGCCTTGTTCTTTTAAGAATTCAGCATTATGGTTAAATAATTCTCCTTTTGGGTCAGTGATGAAGATGTTTGGTTTATTTTTTTGATATGCAATACATCTTAGTTGTGGTTCTACACAGCCTGTTGTTTTACCACTACCAGTAGTACCAATGTAAAACTCGTGTGTCATTGGTAAGAAATGATAACGTAGACGGCATATTTTTTTTATTGTCTCAGGTAATGTTTTGTGCTCTAACATTGTATAAACATTTCCGTTATGATCTACAAAATCACTTCCAACAGGATAACCATTAACGATAATTTCTGGCAATTCATCATAATAGTATGTTTCATAATTTGAAAGTTCGTTTGCTTCTTTTAATTCGATTTTTCGTGATGTTTCAGTCACGTCTGTTTGATATTTTTCAAGAAGAATTTGAGTTATTGATTTTTGCATTTTTATCACCTCATTAATTTCCAATTAAGTCGTTTGAAAAGAATGTTGAATTTAGTGCCGATTTCCATTCAGCTTGTCTATACTCATTAATATAAATCATTTTTTTAGCAAATGTAATTTTCTCAGTAAACATTACTTCTAAGAATGAATAATCAATTCTAGTTGAATGTGGGATTACTACATCTTGATAAATGTTAGCTAAAAGCGAGAAAGTAGTAGCGGCTTCTTTTGAGTATAAGTGTTTTTTTGATTCAGGTATCATTTGAACACCATCATAGAAGAAGTCGTTACAAGCTAAATAAACTTCTTTATATAATTTGTAGTTTGCTATATCATTTTGATCTTTATATATTTTAGTTAAAAATTTAAGTGCAGGAATATAACCCCAATATGCAGCTTGTTTTAATCTGATAATTGCAAATTCGATATCTGTATCGCAGCCAATACCGCAGGCATACATTAATCCAGCTTGAACTGTAAGTTGAATTTCGCCAAAACTAGAAGCTTTTAATATTGTCATCAATCTTAATGGAGCGTAATAACTGTTGTTGTCTTCATATGTAAATTCATTTGCGATTGGGAATCCTAATTGTTTTAAATTATTATCGATGTTTTTAAGTTGAAGAAGAATTTGTCCTTTTAAATTATAAACTATTTCAATTTCAGAATATTCATCGTTGAAATTATGTTCTCTTCTTAATCCCTTATATTCATTTACAAGCGATAAATTGTTAACAGTTTCTAAGATTAATTCTTTATAATCGTTTTTCAAATGTGATAATTCATACGCATCACAAATAAAGTCAATTATTTTAGCTGAATCACTTTTCCATTTTAAACTACTGTTATTTGATAAAATAGAAGTAGCCATCAACATTTCATTTAGTGGTTCAATATTTTTTAATAGTTCTTTAGAATTCATTAAAATCCCTCCTAAATTACGATAGTATTATTTAAAATTATAACATATTTAATATATTTCATAAACAATAGTTTCGATTTTTGTTTAAAAATGTTATAATAAATAAAAAGTTGAATTAACGAGGTAATAAAACATGGAAAAAGGTAGTAGTGTTGTTGTAAGAATTAAAGATACAAGAAGTATATTATTAGCAAGTGAAATTAATCAATCATCTGCGATGGCTGTTGTTGTTGAACTTTTAAATTTAGCGCATGAATCAGATGAAGATATCACTCTTTATATTAACTCACCAGGTGGGTCTATAAGTGATGGTTTTGCAATTTATGATGTTATGAATTTAATTAAACCGGATGTTTCAACTGTTGTAATGGGAAGTGCGGCTAGTATGGGTGCATTCTTATTATGTAGTGGTACAAAAGGAAAAAGATATGCTTTACCAAATGCAGAAGTAATGATTCATCAACCATTAGGTGGAACAGGATTAGTTCAAGAAACTAATTTACAAATTGTTGCTGAACATTTGGCTGAAACTCGTGCTAAATTAGAAGAAATTATGTCTGAAAATACTGGCCAACCATTAGAAAAAATTCATATTGATTGTGAAAGAGATAATTATATGAATGCAGAAGAAGCACTTGCATATGGGTTGATTGATAAAATTATTTATCCTGAGGCTAAATAAAAATTGATAATAATATAAATAAAGTCACGATTTTTAATAAGGTCGTGATTTTTTTATTTTTTTTCTTCATATACTTTTTTGGTGATTTTATTGTACAAAGATTTCTTAGTAAAAAAAAGAATAATTTTAGTGATTATATTAATATTTGTTGTTGGTTTAGTTTTGACAATTAGATTAGGTTATCTGATGTTTCATTTAACACATAAAATAGCGCCAATGGCATATAACCAGTGGACAAGGGATATTCCGATAGAGGGAAAAAGAGGAAATATTTATGATCGTAATGGTAATTTGATTGTTGGTAATTCTTTATCTCCAAGTGTGGCGGTTATCAAAAGACAAATTAAAGATAAAGATTATGTAGTAAAACAATTGTCAAGCATTTTAAATTGTAGCGAGAGTTTAATTTTAAAACATATTGAGAAAAATGTAAGTGTCGAATTGATTAAACCAGAAGGAAGAAGAATTAGTAAAGAACAGGCAGAGCGTATTGTAAGTTTAAATATGGATGGAGTTTATGTAGTCGGTGATACTAAAAGATATTATCCTTATCAAGATTCATTAGCACACGTTTTAGGATTTACAGGAATTGATAATCAAGGAATCTGTGGTATTGAATATATTTATAACGATTATTTAAAAGGACAAAATGGAGCACTAAATATCTATACAGACGCAAAAGGCAATTTAATGCCAGATATGGTTTCTTATTATAATGAAGCAAGTCAAGGCTTTGATATTTATTTAACTATTGACATAAATATACAATTAATTATTGAAAATATAATTAAAGAAGCAGTAAATAAATATAACCCAGAAGAAATGACGATTTTAGTTGAAGATCCTATCACAGGCGAGATCTTAGCGATGGCGTCATATCCTTCTTTTGATCCAGCAAATTGGAAAGAATATCCTCAGGAAATATATAACCGTAATCTAGCAATATGGAAAAGTTTTGAACCAGGTTCAACTTTTAAAATTGTTACATTTAGTGCAGGATTAGAAGAGAATAAATTTAAGTTAAATGAAACATTTAATGACCCTGGCTTTAGAATGGTTGGAGGAGCTAGAATTAAAGATTGGAAAGCTGGAGGACACGGAGTCCAAACTTATTTGGAAGTTCTTCAAAATTCGTGCAACCCAGGATTTATGGAAATAGGATTTCGCTTAGGTAAGACAAAATTATATGATTATATTCACGCATATGGATTTGGCGAAAAGAGTGGTATTGACCTTTTAGGTGAGTCAACTGGGATTGTCTTTAATGAAGCGAGAGTTGGACCAGTAGAACTTGCGACATCATCTTTTGGACAAGGTAATAGTACTACTCCAATTCAACTTACAAACGCAATGAGCGCGGCAATTAACGGGGGAAATTTATTAAAACCATATGTTTTAAAAACTATAAAAAATGAAGCTGATGATGTTATTTTTGAAAATGATACTACGATTAAAAGAAGAGTGATAAGTGAAAAAACTTCTACAATAATGAGGTATTCTTTAGAAAATGTGAGTGCATTAGGTACAGGAAGAAATGCTTATGTTGATGGATATAGAGTAGGTGGCAAAACCGGAACAGCGCAGAAGGTAGGTTCA
>CAZSIA010000089.1:0-4435 GCA_964606905.1 uncultured Anaeroplasmataceae bacterium
AACTTATAAATTGAACCGCCCATTGCCGAACGGCACGATGTGGTGGTGTGAGAGGGAAATGTTAAAATTTCTCTACTCGATTGTGACAAATGAAATAAGCAACTCTTTCTTAACCTCATATTATATGGTAGGTATGATCAATACCAAAAATGATAGGAGGTGACAAATATGAGAAACTTATTTTATTATAGAGAAAACGAAAATAGAGATATATGCGTTAACAATAATAACAGATGTTGTTGTAATAGAAGAGAATGTGAATGTTGTAATAATTGTACTATCTGTCCTCCAGGTCCACAAGGTCCCCAAGGTCCAATTGGACCAATCGGTCCCACAGGCGCAACTGGAGCAACAGGTCCAATCGGCCCAATCGGCCCAATCGGTCCACAAGGTCCTGCAGGTCAAACTGGATTAACAGGAGCAACAGGTCCCCAAGGCCCAACTGGAGCAACAGGTGCAATCGGCCCTCAGGGTCCAATTGGTCCCACAGGAGCAACAGGTCCTCAAGGTCCAATAGGATTGACAGGAGCAACAGGTCCCCAAGGTCCAATCGGTCCTCAAGGTTCACAAGGTCCAATCGGCCCTCAGGGATTACAAGGTGAAGTTGGAGAAACTGGTCCACAAGGTCCAGCGGGAGCTACAGGTGCTATTGGCCCTCAAGGTCCAATCGGAGCAACAGGTCCACAAGGTCCAGTAGGTGCAACAGGCCCACAAGGATTACAAGGCGAAGTCGGAGCAACAGGTCCCCAAGGTCCAGTAGGAGCCACAGGCCCAATCGGTCCACAAGGCCCAGCAGGCCCAACCGGCGCTACAGGAGCCGTTGGTCCCCAAGGCCCAATCGGAGCAACAGGTCCCCAAGGTTTGCAAGGGATTCCAGGAGAAGATGGAGCCATAGGTCCACAAGGCCCAGTAGGAGCTACAGGTCCAATCGGCCCACAAGGTCCAATTGGTGCAACAGGTCCACAAGGTCCGACAGGCCCACAAGGTCCACAAGGTATACCAGGTGGAGTTTTAAATTATGCTGATTTTTATGCACTTATGCCGCCTGATAACGCAACTACTGTTGCGCCAGGAGCTGATGTTAGTTTTCCACAAACTGGTCCATTAGGTGGATTAGGTATTAGTAGACTTAGTGCGAGTACGTTTAATTTAGCTACAATCGGAACTTATCAAGTGTTATTCCAAGTAAGTATTACAGAAGCAGGACAATTACTTTTAACTCTAAATGGAGCAGATTTAGCTTATACTGTTGTGGGTAGAGCCACAGGAACTACGCAAATCGTTGGAATGGCATTAGTTTCAACTACTATAGTCAATTCAGTTTTAACTGTAAGAAATCCGGCAGGAAACGCAGCAGCGTTAACAATTACACCTGTTGCAGGAGGAACAAGAAGTGTTTCTGCGCACTTAGTAATTACTCAAGTTAGTTAATTATATATTTTTATGAAAAAGGGGATGTTTAAAAACCTAATAAGGGTTTTTAACGTCCCACTTTTCTTTTTATAAATATTTCTTTTTATAAAACGGTATTTTTACTTTTTGATTGAAACTGTAGTCGCCATAGTAATCATAGTATTTATCAACAACATAATCTTTATTAAAACAATGTCCTAATATATATTTTACATTCTTTTCTGCAACTTCTAATATATAGCGATTTGGTAATTCGTAACGATAATTACATATACATTTCGGAAAAAAATCACCATATAAGATTTTATATGTTTTACAGGCGTCATACTGAATATATAGGAGAAAAAATGTATTATCTTTGTACTTCCATTTAGTTAAAATAGAATTAATTGAATTATTTATTATTTCTTTTTTTATAAAAGTAAGGTGTTCTTTTTGAAGTATATCAAATAACTCGCTAGAAAAATCCTTTTTGTCGACGTAAACATAAAGTGGAAATTGATCTTTAAAAGCAATAATAGGTGAGGGATCTTTTCCACAACAATAATAAAACAAACTGTTTTTAAGTAGTTCTTCCTTATTTTCTAATTCAAATATTTTAATGTAATCGTTTAAAGTATTCATTATGTCATTCCTTTATATGATAATAATAAAACAAAACTAGAGATGAAAATCCCTAGTTTAATTCTTCAAATATATCATAGTAATCGTCATCAGATTCTTCAATTAAGCCGATTTCAATTGCTACATCATAATAGATATCAGTAATACCATAATATTCTATTCCTAGACCATCAAAGACCGCTAAAGAGATATCATCTACTAAAGCGTAATATTCATCTGGAACTTGAATTTTTGCTTCAATCATTTGCATTACACTATCTTCTAAATCCGCAAATTTTTTATGTTCAGTTTTATGATCTCCATCTAGTGAATCGATTTCATCTTCAAAATCAATTATATATAATAACAAATTAATTGATTTAGCAAAATGTTCCATATCTTCAAAATTGTTGTTAAATACATGTTCTGAAATTAATACAATTGTATTAAAACGGTCAAATATGTATTGATATCCTACTTCAAAGATTTCTTCCTCTTCAACAGATAGTTTTAATCTTTCGTAAACAACCTTGTCAAAAAGATAATCAACAACCATCAAAACATAGCGAAATCTAGCGATAATTTTAGAGTTCTTTTTTACTAAGAAATCGATTATTTTTTTGTTTGTTTTCTTCCAACTTGCGTAATCTAGATATTGGTTTTCTAAATTTTGTTCCATTATTCAGCTTTTCCTCTGTTTTTCATTTGTGGAAATAATAAAACTTCTCTAATTGAAGATTGTTCAGTAAAGAACATAACTAATCTATCAATTCCCATACCAATTCCACCACAAGGAGGCATACCATATTCTAATGCTTCTACAAAGTCTTGGTCTATTTCATTTGCTTCATCATTTCCTGCTTCACGTTCAGCAAGTTGTGCTTTAAATCTTTCTAATTGATCAATAGGGTCATTTAACTCTGTGTATGCGTTAGAGAATTCTTTTCCACAAATAAATAATTCAAATCTCTCAACAAATCGAGGATCTGTAGGATCTTTTTTAGTTAGTGGAGAAATTTCGATTGGATGACCACATAAGAATGTTGGTTGAATTAATAAATGTTCGCAATATTTTTCAAAGAATTCATTTATAATATGACCAACTGTAAAGTGTGGCTCAACTTCAATTCCGTGTTCTTTAGCGATTGCTTTAGCTTCATCTAATGTGTAATTTTTTTCTTTAAAATCAACACCAACTGTTTCTTTGATTAATTCACACATTGTAACTTTTCTAAATGGCTTTGATAAATCAATTTTTTCTCCTTCAGGATTAAAGATGTTGATGTATTCATATTTACCAGTAACTGTTTGGCAAATATGTTTTAATACACCTTCTTGTAAATCCATCATTGATTGTAAATCACCATATGCTTGATAAAGTTCAACCGTTGTAAATTCAGGATTGTGTGTTAAATCCATGCCTTCATTTCTAAATAGTCTACCAAATTCGTATACTCTTTCTAATCCACCTACAATTAATCTTTTTAAAGGTAATTCAGTAGCAATGCGTAAGTAGAAGTCAGTATCTAAAGTGTTATGATGAGTAATAAATGGTCTTGCAGTAGCTCCACCTTGAATGTTTGTTAGTACAGGAGTTTCTACTTCAATAAAACCTAAATTATCAAAATAACTTTGCATTGCTCGAATTATTCTTGGACGAGTTAATGCGATTTTACGCGCCTCATCGTTCATAATTAAATCGACATATCTTCTACGATATCTTTCTTCCTTGTCTGTTAATCCGTGAAATTTTTCTGGTAATGGTTTAAGTGCTTTAGTTAGGTGAGTATATTCTAAACATTTGACTGTTGCTTCGCCTGTTCTTGTTAACATTACTAAACCTTTTACACCAACGATATCTCCAACGTCAGCCATCTTAAATAAACTATAGGCTTCTTCGCCGATGTCATTGATAGAAATATACACTTGTTGTAGGCCTTCTATATCTTTGATAGAGAAGAAACTAGCCTTACCCATTTTACGAATAAACATGATTCGACCAGCGATTTTAACAATGTTATGTTCAGCTTCTAATTCTTCGTTTGTCTTATCGTTAGCTATAGCTTTAATGTCACAGGATTTGTGAGTTACATCATATCTACTTCCAAATGGATCAATTCCTAATTCTTTTAGCTTTTCAGCTTTTTCTCTTCTTATTAATTCTTGTTCTGTATAATTTGTTTCCATAATAAAAACCTCCATTACATGCAAGGATTATTATAACATAAAAAAACTATCGATAAAAGATGATTATTCTTTCTTTCTGATAATTTTTTTAAATTTATTTTTTACTTTAAGCCAAAAATTATAATTAATTAAAAAAAGAATAACTTTTTTTATAATTTTTATTAAACCAACAACGGTGTAATTAAACAAAGGAATGTATTTATAATTTTTAAAGAGTTTACTGTTGTTAGCT
>CAZSIA010000089.1:4445-5902 GCA_964606905.1 uncultured Anaeroplasmataceae bacterium
ATAAGATGTAATAATAATTAAAAGTAAAGAAGATTAAATTTAAATATGTGATGTAAATAATTCCGCAAAAAATAGTTAAAATTAAATAAAGGATGTTTGTGATTACTTTATATTTAATTTTTTCTTCATAAAAACTAACTAAATTATTTATTATAAAAAAGAAAATACCAAATAATATATTAAAAACAATCGCCTTAAGTTCAAATAAAATCACTTAAATAGTTTCTTTATGAAATTTTCCTTTGTTTTTGTTTCACTTTTATACGAGATTGTTTCTATATCGCCTTTGATTATAATAGTTTTGTTTACAGAATCTAATTGACTCATTTCTAAATTATTTCCTGAAATCAACAATGTTCCTAAAGTGGTATCTAAATTAAAATGTTTAGGATCAAGACTGTTAATCTTATTTACACCAGTTATTTTTAAATCTTCTTTATTAGTTAAAACAATACTTCCTTTTTCATTCATTCTTATCACCTGTAAAGTATATGAGTAAGATAAATAATTATAGAACAAAAGTAATTAATTAAAAAAACAATTACCTCAGTCAAATTGCTTACTAAAAAAGCACACCGAAGTGCGCCTATAATTAGTTAATTTCTTCACAATAATTAACATATTTTAAATTTTTGATTGTTTCAATAAAAGTATCGTGGTCACGTTTTTCTTTTGAATTAAGTGTCATTGTGTAAACACTTAAACCTGATTGAATATAAGCCGGGTTTTTTTCAATAGAGGTAATTTTAACATTAATAGAACGTAAAAAATTAACTAAATCTTTTAAATTACTTCTATCATCTAATTCAACATGTAATTCAAAATATTGTGTTTTTCTTCTAAATGCTAATTCAATATTAGGCAAAATGCTTAAAATAATAACAATGGTAATACTAGCGATTACTCCTAGTGTATAAAAACCGGCGCCAATTGCAAGCCCCATACAAGCAGCTGCCCATAATCCAGCAGCGGTAGTTAATCCTTTAATTCTACTTTTAGATGTTATTAAAATTGTACCAGCACCTAAAAAACCAATTCCACTAACTACTTGTGCTCCTAATCTTCCTGCATCTGATGATGGATTATTTAATATTAAAAAGTCACTCAGCATCATAACAACAGCGGCACCTAAACACACTAAAATATAAGTTCTTAACCCAGCAGCTTGTCTTTTTCTACTTCGTTCTACACCAATGCTTCCAGCACAAAGAGCAGCTAATAAAATTCGAATTATTATTGTCCAAATATTAGTGATATCGTTAAGCCAAAGAAGTGATTCGCCAAATAACTTTACAAAGGGATCTTGGTAGGTTAAAATCATAATTACAACCTCCTTTCATAGATTGTTCTTTATTGTAATTATATTATAATCGAAAACTTTTTATTTGTGTATATTTATTTTATTATTTTGGTTATTTATTTGATAAATAATGGCTTATTTTAGCGAAAAATAATTA
>CAZSIA010000090.1:0-1070 GCA_964606905.1 uncultured Anaeroplasmataceae bacterium
TACATCTTTAAGTTAGGACCAACAACGATAACCGAACGACCTGAATAGTCAACACGTTTACCTAATAAGTTTTGACGGAAACGTCCTTGTTTTCCACGAAGCATATCAGATAAACTTTTTAATTGACGATTCTTTTCAACAGCTACTTTTCTACCGCGTTTAGAATTATCAATTAAAGCATCTACAGCTTCTTGTAACATACGTTTTTCGTTTTTAGTAATTAATGCTGGAGCGTGTTGTTCATATTGACGTTTTAAACGATTATTACGGTTTAAAATACGACGGTATAAATCGTTTAAGTCAGTTGTAGCAAAACGTCCACCATCAAGTGGTACCATTGGACGAAGGTCTGGTGGTAACACAGGTAATACTTCTAAAATCATCCATTCAGGTTTGTTATCTGAATAATAGAATGATTCAACAACTTCTAAACGTTTAATGATCTTATCACGTTTTTGTTTAGAATTTGTATTTAATTTTTTACGTAATACTTCTACTTCTTTAGCTAAATCTAAATCTTGTAACATTTTCTTAACAGCTTCAGCACCAGTCATAGCTACAAAACGATTTCCATATTCTTCGTAATAACGAGAATAATCTAATTCAGATAAGATTTGACGTTTTGTTAAAGGTGTGTCACCAGGATTAATTACGATATAAGATGCTAAATAAACAATTTCTTCTAAATCTTTTGCTTTTAAATCTAAAAGAATTGCTAAACGAGATGGAGAACTCTTTAAGTACCATGCGTGAACAACTGGAGCAGCTAATTTAATATGACCCATTCTTTCACGACGTACTTTACTTTCTGTGATTTCTACACCACATTTTTCACAAACAATACCCTTGTCAAGGCTGCGTTTACCTTTACCACAAGCGCATTGATAGTCTTTCATAGGACCAAAGATTTTTTCACAGAATAAACCATCTGGTTCTGGTTTTAACGTACGATAGTTAATTGTTTCATGTTTTTTAACTTCACCATGACTCCAAGATAAGATTTCCTCAGGAGAAGCTAAACGAATTTTTATATATTTATAATCTTTACTCATTCTTTTATCCTCCTATTA
>CAZSIA010000090.1:1080-5828 GCA_964606905.1 uncultured Anaeroplasmataceae bacterium
ATTAGAATCCATATTTTGAAATATAATCAGAATCAGGGTCAACTAATGATTTGTTAGCTTCATTTTCTCCATCGTTATTAATTAATTCGATATGTAAACCTAAAGCTTGTAATTCACGAGTAAGTACTCTAAATGATTCAGGAATACTTGCTGGTGGAATAGGATCACCATTAGTAATTGCTCTAAATACTTTGTTACGACCTAAAATATCGTCTGATTTAACTGTTAACATTTCGCGTAATGTATGAGCGGCACCATAAGCTTCAAGTGCCCAAACTTCCATTTCCCCAAAACGTTGACCACCATTTTGAGCTTTACCACCCATTGGTTGTTGTGTTACTAAAGTATAAGGTCCTACTGAACGTGCATGTAATTTATCATCAACCATGTGACTTAATTTTACGAAATACATAATACCTACACTAATTCTATTTTCGAATGGCTCACCAGTACGTCCATCATAAAGTACTTGCTTACCATCACATTTATATTTAGCTACTGCTTCTGGATCATTAGGGTCTAATCCTTTTTCAAGCATTTCACCTACATGCATTCCGCTTTCTTTCATAATTTCTTGCAATTCTTCCATTGTTACACCATCAAATACTGGAGTAGCAACTTTTATACCTAAGTTTTGAGCAGCCATACCTAAGTGAATTTCAAGAACTTGCCCGATATTCATACGTGAAGGTACACCTTGTGGGTTTAACATAATATCTAATGGTTCACCATTTCTATCGAATGGCATATCTTCACTTGGAACGATACGAGAGATAACCCCTTTATTACCATGGCGTCCTGCCATTTTGTCCCCTTCACGGATTTTACGTTTCTTAACGATGTAAATACGAACAACTTCCATTACACCTGGAGGTAATTCATCACCGTTTGATTTCTTATAATGTTGAACTGAATGTACAACACCACCACTACCATGTCTTACACGTAATGATGAATCACGCACATCACGAGTCTTTTCACCAAAAATTGCAAGTAATACTCTTTCTTCTGGTGTTGGGTCTGTTTGACCTTTTGGTGTAACTTTACCAACTAAAATATCGCCTTCATGAACTTCAGCACCAGGAATAATAATACCATCTTGGTCTAAGTATTTTAACGCTTCTTGACTAACGTTTGGAATTTCACGAGTGATTTCTTCTCTACCTAATTTAGTATCACGAGTTTCAATTTCATATTGGTCGATATGAATTGATGTATAGATATCTTCTCTAACCATCTTTTCATTCATAATAACTGCGTCCTCAAAATTATATCCGTCCCAAGTCATGAAACCGATACGAACGTTTCTACCTAAGGCTAATTCACCATTTTGCATTGATTGACCATCGGCAATAATGTCACCAGCGTCAACAACTTCACCAACACGAACAATTGGTTTTTGTAAAATTGCTGTGTCTTGGTTAGAACGTAAGAATTGGTAAGTATTATATGTATGAAGAGTTCCATCATTTTCTCTAATGACAATTTTCTTAGCATCAACATATTCAACAATACCACTAGCTTCAGCCACAATAGCACTACCACAGTCATGAGCAGCTTTATGTTCAATACCAGTACCAACAATTGGACTTTCTGGATTGATAATTGGAACGGCTTGACGTTGCATGTTCGCACCCATTAGCGCACGTACGGCATCATCATGTTCTAGGAATGGGATTGTTGATGTAGCCACAGAGATGATTTGCTTTGGAGAAATATCCATGTAATCAACTTCATCAGGATCAACGAATTCTGTTTCACCATGTTTACGTCCGATTACTTTTTCATCGATGATATGTCCTTCTTCATCTAAAGTTGTATTTGCAGCAGCAATTACTAATGTATCTTCATCGTTAGCAGTTAGATAAACGATTTCATCAGTAACTACTTTTCTACCATTTGCATCACGAGTAAATTTATAATATGGAGATTCGATGAATCCTAATTCGTTTACTCTTGCGTATGTAGCAAGTGATGTGATTAACCCGATTGAAGGTCCTTCAGGAGTTTCAATAGGACACATACGTCCGTAGTGTGTATAGTGTACGTCACGCACTTCTACACCTGCACGATCACGAGCAATACCACCGCTACCTAAAGCTGAAATACGACGTTTTTGAGTAATTTCAGCAAGTGGGTTAATTTGGTCCATAAATTGTGATAATTGTGATGAACCAAAGAATTCTTTTAATAATGAAGTTAATGGTTTAATGTTAATTAATCCTTGCAACTTCTTAGTCTTTTCAGTCAAGTCTAATTCACTAACAACGCTTTGAACTTCATCTCTACCAAAGTTAGTTGACATTCTATCTTTAATGTTCTTTTCAAGTTTTAATAAACCTGCACGGAATTGGTTCTTTAATAATTCACCAATCAAACGTAAACGTCTATTACCTAAGTGGTCGATATCATCTAATGAACCAATACCATCATAAAGGTTGAAATAATAACTTGTAGCAGCAAAGATATCTGATAAAGTTGCATGTAAAGATGTTTCTCTTTGGTCATTACCTAAGATTGTAACTTTACTTTCTCTACCACCATCTTTAGTGTATACTTTTAAGATTTCACACATTGGTTGAGATACAGTTTCATTAATATATATTTCACTTTCATAATAATTTTCCATTGCTTCTAACATATCAGGAGCAATTGGTAAAGGTTTACGGAATGCATCACGGTTTTCTCTTAAAACTACGCAAAGTTCTTCCGTTAACTTTTCACCTGCATGAGCAATGATTTCTTCACCTAAAATTTCGCCTGTTTCAGGATCATATTTCACTACTTTGATATCTTCTGCTAATTTTAAGCCTTTTGCTCTTTCGATAACATCAAGCTTTTTGTTGTATTTATAACGACCAACTGTTTGAAGGTCATATCTACGATCGTCAAATAAACGAGAGATTAAGAAATCACGAGCGTTTTCTGGTGGTACGTCTTCTTCTTGACGTAATTTAACATACATATCAATTAAAGACCAATCATATTCTGTGTATTTTTCGATAACCTTAATACGATCTTTATTGCTCTTGTTCTTTTCTAAATAATTTCTCTTACGATCTGCAATATCTTTTGATTCACGTTCCATTGCAGCTTCTAAGAATGTAGATTTACCAAATAATTCATAAATATCTTTATTCTTAGCAATACCCATAGAACGAATGAATGTTGTTACTGGAATCTTTTTAGAACGGTCAAATTTAGCATACCAAATATCTTTAGAACCAGTTTCAAATTCAATCCATGCACCGCGAGTAGGAATAACTTGACCAGAGAAACGAGTTAAGCCTGTTTTCTTATCCAACTCTTGTGAATAATAAACACCAGATGAACGAATAATTTGGCTAATGATAACACGTTCAGCACCATTGATAATAAATGTACCAGCAGGTGTCATAAATGGGAAATCACCCATGAAGATTTCTTTTTCGATTAATTCTTCTTGATCTTCACCTTGTTCGTTTTTGTAATTGATTTTTAGTAATACTTTAACTTTTAATGCTCTTGAATAATTAATATCGCGTAATTTTGATTGAACGATATCATATTTAGGAGCTTCAAAATAATGTTCTCCAAAATATAAATTCAAGTCACCGTTTTCATTTGTGATTGGTGAAACATCCTTGAATAATTCAGCTAAGTCCTCTGTAATAAACTTTTGGAATGAAGCTGTTTGAATTTCAAGAAGGTCAGGCAATTCAACTTCTGTACGAATTTTTGAATAATTACGTCTAACTGCTTTTTTTCCGTAATTTACGATTTTATAAGCCATAAAGCCACCTCTTTACCTAAGTTTTTTTGCTTTTTATCCTCACACGTACGCAGGCACGCACGCAGACTCTACGCATTATACTATACTACCATAAAATAATATATAAGTCAACCAATTTTCTTAATTTTGCCATTTTTTTATTATTCATAATAAAGAAAAGTGGTACCACTACCACTTCCTACATAAACTATTTAATACACTTTAAAATGTAAAAACCTTTTTTCTTATAAAAGATTTCAACAGTTGGGAAAACCGTCTTTAATTTTTTTATCGCAGATGGCGCTCCGTGTTTTTCTTGAATAACAACCCATAAGGATCCGCCTTCAATTAAAACTTCATAAGATTGATCAAAAATCTTATAAACAACTTCTTTCCCGGCATGAATTGGTGGATTAGAAATAACACACGCAAATTTTTCATTAATAACACTATCTAAACAATCACTTTCCACAACACGCGCACTAACATTATTAAGACGCAAATTTTCTATAGATAATTCAAGTGCACGAGGATTGATATCTAGCATAACTACGGCCTTTTTTGTAATATGACATGCATAAATCCCAATTGGTCCATAGCCACATCCAATATCTAAAATTTGGCCATCTAATAGACTGTCAAAATCCATTTTTTCCAACAATAATTTAGATGCAAAATCGACAAAATCTTTAGAAAATACACCATTATCTGTTTTAAATTTAAATGAAATATCATTTATTTTTGCATAAATAATTTTTTCATTTGAAGGCAATTGATTATTTGTTTTTGAAAAATATTGTCTGTTTTCACCCATTAAAATTCACTCCTCAAATAAGCAAAAACCTGAGATTTTACACCCAGGTTTTATAAATTTACTAATTTTTAATTACTTAATAGTTACAGTTGCACCAGCAGCTTCTAATTTACCTTTAATTTCTTCAGCTTCAGCTTGAGAAACTTTTTCTTTAACTGCTTTTGGAGCTCCATCAACTAAGTC
>CAZSIA010000091.1:0-5819 GCA_964606905.1 uncultured Anaeroplasmataceae bacterium
GCTTCCTGTTGGATTTGAATCATTGATTGAAATTAAATCTAAATTAAATGAAAATTGATTTTCTGCTTTAAACCATTGTTTTTTTACAGTAGAATAATGTTCTACGTATACTGTGCCATCATATGATATATATAATGTTGTTACAATACCAGCACATGTTCCTGCATAACCATCTGTATATCCATCTTTGTATGCTTGTGAATTAGTAGGAAAATACCAATCACCTGGTAAATATGCTGCAGATACATCGACATCTTGCGGATTTATTAATAATGCAGTTACAGTATTTCCGTGATCGCCTATTCCTTGCCACATTTTTATATCATCAACAGCTATATGGCCACTTAAAATTAATTTGACATTTTCATGTTTTTTTGCTAGATTATTCCAAATATCAATGCCGTTTAAACTTGGATTTTTAGCATATGGTGTGTTATATACATCTAAATTACTAGTGTAGCTACTTTGTGTGAATGCAGATGTTGATATAGATGGAGTTCCAAATTTATCTAAAAAATTATGTACAGTAATTATAACATTATAGTCTGGGTGTTCTTCTATTATGTTATTTGCCCATTCTAAATGAATCTCGTCTACAAACCAGTCTAATGTTATTACTAGCCATTTATGGATTCCAACAGAGAATGTTGTATAGCCGATAGAGATTTGATCCATAAAGAAACCGTCCATTTGTGAACGATATGAGGAATTTTCATTGAAAGTTTCAGACATTTTATTTCTTCCGTCATGGTTTCCTCTAATGATAGAATATGGCATTATTTTTTCTAATTTATCATATAATTTTTTTACTCTAGACCATTCTGATTCCTTATCTTTATCTGTTATATCTCCCATTCCAAAGCAAAAACGAGTGTTCCTTTCTTCGGCATTGTCAATGATATAGTCATAAAGAGTTGGAAGGTCATCTGGGAAATAGTTGTTTACAATTTGTATATCGCCTAAAACGGCAAAAGAATAATCGTAATTCCCAATACTTGGTGCAGTAGATAACCAGTTTTCTGGTTTATCACCATCTGTTGCACCTATATAAGCTTTTTCATTTTGAACTGGTGAGCCAGGAATGTAGTATTCATAACTTGGAATGGCTGTAACTTCAGCATTTTTTCCTAAACAACTAATTAAAATTAAAGTGAAAATTGATAATATTAATTTAATTTTCTTCATTTTCATCATAACTCCTTTTTGTCTTTAATGTACGTGCTATTATTATTGCACTACCAAGTAGCATTAAAGAAGAGATAGAAGAAATAAGTGAGCCTTTGCATCCGTTTGTCTTAGTATATGAAACAGACAATACTGAATCACATTCAATTACTAATTCTAGTTCTAATGATGAACTGTTAGGAGTGATTACAAAACCGTTCCATTCAACTTTATTTATAACGTATCCATCTGCTGCATCAATTTTAACATTTAATTTATCTCCGTAGTTATACGTTTTTGTATTATCGATACCATTTACACTACCTAAAGAATTGTCATTTTCTATATTCACACTATAATTGCTGCTAGTTGGAACAAATTTTGCATATAATTTTAATTCTTTTGGTGTTTCATATGGTAAGTTGCTTAGTTTAAATTCATCCTTTAAACTTTCATCTGTATACCAGCCAACAAAATTGTAGCCTTCTTTAGAATATTCATATAATGTTTCATTTCCTAAGTAAGAATAACGACTTACCCCAAGTACAAATTCATCATCATAATATGTTACTTTGTACATTTTTTTAGTTGTTGCAATTTCGATATGAGCTCCACCTGTTGAAACGTTTATCGTTACTAATCCAGTATCGTCCGCAACCCATTTAACATCATAATATTTTATATGTTCTACAATGACATATTCGCTAACCGTTGAAATAATAAATGTAAGTTCATAGTTACTTTTTGTAATAGGATCATCTATAAGATGTGGAGAACCATCAATTTTTATGTCAGAAATACTAATTAAATTTTCATCATAAGAAAATGTTACTTTTCTTTCACATTGAATTTCATATTTTATTTGTTTTGCATTTATGATTGTTTCATCCATTATTAATCCTTTAAGACTATATGTATCAGTATCTGCAAACCAAATAACATTAACTTCTTTTGTAGAACCATCAGATAAGTTAGCTGTTAGTTTAGAAGGTAAATTTTTGGTGATATTTTCCATTGTGTTTTGTTCTGTAATATTAAAATCATATATGTTTTCATCCAAAGCATTTAATGTATCAATATATGTTGTGTTAGATGTTACATATGCTTCATCATTATTGTATAGTTGATTTACATTTTCAGCTGATAGGGCACAATTATACACCTCTACCTTTTTATAATCTGCAGTAGCTCTTTGTGCTGTAGCTCCACCAATTGTGTTTCCTTGCATTCCGATACAAAAAGAATATGAACTTCCAGCTAAACCAGATGCAGGATCTTGTGAAAATTTTATACCTGTTTTAACGTTTAATTCACCTTTTAAAACACCATTGACGTATACATATGCTACATCAGTGTTCGCATTTCCAACCACAACTAAATCTATCCAACTTGTTGCGTCTTGTGAAAATTTTATTTTATCTTCTGAATAAGTATTAGGGTTTATTTCAGAGTTTCCAACCTCAATTTCTATTTGTGATGTGTTTACAACTGTAAATGTTCTATTATATTGTCCGGTTGTAATGATGTAATTACCTCCGTTTTTTAAGGAACTTCTGAAAATAGTTCTAACAGTATAAGAACCAC
This sequence comes from uncultured Anaeroplasmataceae bacterium, assembly GCA_964606905.1. Classification (GTDB taxonomy): domain Bacteria; phylum Bacillota_I; class Bacilli_A; order Acholeplasmatales; family Anaeroplasmataceae; genus CAZSIA01. The sequence continues at coordinate 2,749 of CAZSIA010000091.1, forward strand.
TCATATAATCTGAGAAATCATTTATTCCAGATAAGCCAGTAGCGTATAGTCCTCCGTTTCCTGATAATTTTAAATATCTATCGTTTTCTTCAACAGCAGACACATTTATTCCGCTAGATGATAAATTAAAGCCATTGCCTGATGTATCTTTTCCTAAATTTGACATATCTTCAAATTCATATAAAGCAAAAGGTCTAATAATTTCTTGTTCTGATGCTTTTACTTTATTTAAACAATTAAGCGAACTAAATAAAGTAATAATTGGAAGAATTAATAATAAAATTAACTTTTTTTTCATGATATTATTCCTTTCTAATAAAATGTAAATTTATAAAACTTAGTTTTATATAAATATTTTAATGCTAAGTTAATGCTTATTCAAATTGTTAGAATAAAAAAAAACATTATTTCAATCTTTTTTTGTTGTTTGTGCATAATTACTTAGTTAAAATGCATATGAAACAAAAAAATGATACTTATTATACTACCGAAATTATAGCACCTAAAAATAAGTGGGTATTAATAATAAGAGAAATCTAGGATATGATTCAGCAACTAGCGATGGAACTAATACATATGAAAAGTTAATAGAACTGTTACTTATGATGGTAGAGCTAGAATCTGTTATGTTGTATTTTTTGAACTCATAATTATTGTATTCGCATATGATGAATTAGTAGGTGTAAATTCTTCATTCTGCGCATCTTTATCACTTAGATCTTTTTCGCCATAATCAATATTCATTATTGCAGTAGCAGGGGGGCATCGTTTTCTTTAAAACTTGTTAAATCGTTTATGTTGTTAACTCTTGTAATAACACCACATCACCTGCTAATAAATATTGTGAATCATAACAATAAGCAAGTGTTGTGTCAGACTTAGTGTTGGTTCTTTATATGTCCTGAAATCGTTAACGAACTAATTTTAATTTTAGATTTGTTAACTATTAATGCAAAACCACTGGTTTTTTGTGCTTTTTTTTAATCCGGTTGTATAAGTAGAAGCGGTTGAATCATATTCAAGAGTTAAAGTGTTATCTATATAATGTTTTATAATATCATTTGCAAATGTGATTTTGATTGGTTGGAAGTTGCACTCGCATTATTTGGCTTTAATAAGACAAAAAAAGATAAAATTGAAATGATAATTTTTTACATTATAAGCTCATTTGTGTTATTTTCTCATTATTTTTAGTATGTTTCAAATAGAGTCTGGTTGTATTTTAAACTAAAAAGATTAAATTAATGTTTTTTTGATTAAACTTATTTTGTTTTTATATCGTCTTGAATTATTTATTTTTTTGGTGTTATAATTTAATAGAAATATATAATGGGGATTTGATTGAGATGAAAAAGTTAGTTATTAACGACTTGTGTGTTGGGTATAAAGAAAAAAAGAATATTACAGAAGTTTTGAAGGGGATTTCTTTAGAACTAGCTAATAATGAAATTATTGTTATTTTAGGACCAAGCGGTTGTGGTAAGACGACGTTACTTAAGTGTATTTGTGGATTGATTCAACCTCAATCTGGGCAAATTTCGATTAATGGGATTGATGCGGAAAGACTTAGTACACAAGAGAGAAATTTAGCTTATGTTTCGCAAAACTTTTTTACTTATGATTATATGACTGTTTATAACAATATTGCCTTGCCTTTAAAAGCTCAAAAGGTTCCGATTGAAGAAATAGAAAGAAGAGTATATTCAATCAGTAAGAAGTTAGGAATTGATTTCTTACTGAGTAGAAGACCAAAAGTTCTTTCAGGTGGACAGAGACAAAAAGTGGCTTTAGCAAGAGCTTTAATTAAAAATCCTGATATATATTTATTTGATGAACCTTTCAGTAATTTAGATCCTTTAGTTAGAGTTGAGTTACGTAAGGAGATTAAAAGAATTAAATTAGAATATAATGCTTCGATGATTTTTGTAACGCATGATATAAATGACGCAATAAATTTAGCGGATAGAATTTTAATTATGGAAGATGGCGTATTTGTTAGGGAATTAACACCTAAAGATTTACAACAAGAAGCTACTAATTACATTTATGAGGAGTAGGTAAAATGATTAGCTTATATAATATTGATGATGCTTTTATATTGCTTAAAAAGAAAAAACAAATAACTTTGTTGTTGATTTTTTCAGCTGTCATTTTATTATTTATGATAGTTTTATTTACTTGCTTATCAAATAGTTATTTTATAATGGTTTTAGACATTATTTTAACTACTATTTATTTATGGATTTTGTTTACTTATGTATTTTATTTTAAGAAGGTTTATAATGATGAATATCATTTTTTAGCAGTAGTAGAACAATTTGAACATGAAATTATTGAAGGGGAAATAACTTTACTTGAGAAAGAAGTTATTACTATAAAAAATATGGAAGTTTATACAATGAAAGTTAGTAATAGAATTATATACATTGAATGCCAAAAATTGCCTGATGAGTTTAATGAAGAATCATATGTAAAATTAGAAGTTGTTGATAACTTTGTTATTGGATATGAAGGTGTAAGTTATGCATAGTAAGCGTAAGTTAAAAGCTTTTTTAGGATTTAATTGGCATTGGTATTTAATAATATTTCTTATGGTGAGCTTTACCTTTTACTTTTTATTTACAATACTTCGTACTCCAGGTTATGATGAAAAGATTTCAATTTTTATAGCTTGCAGTTATATTGATGAAAAAAGATTAGAGGAAGATTTATATAAAGGTTTTGAAGAAACAAATATAGAAGAAGTTTTTGTTGATTTCTCTGATCCTGATGGTAATGACTTTTCAATAATTTTTAATACTAGAGGTACTGTTAATACTGATATTTTAATTATGCAAGAAGGATATATTTTAAATAGTGATTATTCAAGGTTTTTTTCTGAAATTACACCTGATGTTATTGAAGAATATAAAATAGATAGTGATAAACTTTTATATGATAGTAATGGAAGTGTATATGGAATTGATGTTACTTCATATTTAAAGGGATATACAAATAGTGATGAAAGTTATTATTTGTTCTTTAATAAAAAATCAGAAAAAATAAATGGTTTAAATGGTATATCTAACAAT
>CAZSIA010000092.1:0-5819 GCA_964606905.1 uncultured Anaeroplasmataceae bacterium
GGTACCTTATCGGGAAGTATAAGGGAGCTTACAATTAGTCTCTAGTACGCTTATCTTTACGGAATTGCCAAGCAAATTCCTTTTCTAAAACCTTATATTCGTATACTAATTCACCTGTTGTTTCATCAAGTGTGCTAGTTACAAATAAAGTGTATGAATATCCATTTCCTGTATATTTTATAACTGTCTTATTATCAGCTTTAATGAATTTATAAGTTTCTTTATAACCATTTTCTTCAGTAGTTAATTTTACGATATTACTTCCATTTTCTTCTTCAGACTCAAAACTCATTGAAGTTTGTTTTCTGCCATCTTTATAAACTACATATTTATATTCAACTTCATCTTCTTCAACTTCTTGTTCAATCTTTACATAATTATTTTCATCTAATTTAACTATAAAATTGATTTCTACTTCATCATCATCTAATTCTATTTCTTTTGAGCCTAAAACTTCATATTCAACGCCATTAATGACCGCTAACGCATGAATTTGATATTCAATTTCTTCTTCATTACGTGAATACTTATGATTTTTAAATTGTTCCATCGCCTTATCATGTCTGTCATCATGTTCTGTTTTTTCATTCTCACCATCTTGATGATCAAAATCTCCTCTATATGCTGGTTCCTTTAATTGTTCAGTAGTTTCAACTTCAATTACCTCTTCTTCTAGCACATCATCTTCTAAAATAATTGAATAATAAATAGTATAAGAAGTTACATTACCAGCTAAATCCTTAACACTAACGGTCATCATGATTTCATAATCATCGCGATCTGATAAAGTTTCACTGCTTACAATAGGTCCACCATCAGCTAAAATATTTTCCATCATAAGTAGATATGAATTAGCTTTCTCCATATCTATTTCAACTTCATTATTTCGGTCATTAAATAAAGGTTTTTCATCATTTAATGATGTTAACGAAACAACATCACTATCTAACACATTTGCACTAGACAAAGCTGAAAATACCATAACACTTTGATCTGTTTCAAGTTTAGCTACAACCGTTGAGTCATTTTTACTCAATTCAGAATTTCCACATCCAACCATAAATAAACTTATAATTAATACTAACATTATATATAGACTTACTTTTTTCATATTTTGCAAATCTCCTTTCATCTTTTCACTATATATACATTTTAAAATTGATTTTTGTTGGAAAAAACAAAAAAACTGCTTAGATTTTTTTTCTAAACAGTATCTTCTTTTTATTAATCTCTTATTGAACCTACTTGATCCCAAAAGTCTTTAACCTTATCCCAAAACTCTTCTAAATCTTCACCAAATTCAGCGTTATTAAATCCAAAGTATTTATCAACATCAGCATTTCCATCTTCACCATTTTTATCTTTATATTTAAAACGGTATTGTCCGCTGTTTTCTTCATTTTGACTAATTTGGAAACCTTCGCCTTCATCATCATTGTCATGATATATAACATCTACATGATCTTTATCGTTATCTTTACCATATTTGAATTCAATTTCGATTTCTCGACCTAAATCTACTATTTCAACCGAAACATCTTTTTTTCCATCTAAATCATTTTCATCAGATTCAATCTCAACACTAATTGTTTTATATGCTTTTTTAGAATTTCCATAATAAAATTTATACTCAAACTCTTTTTCATTCTTTTCAATTTCTTGAGATACTGTAATATAATTATAATCTGAAATTTTTAAAGTCAACTCAATGTTACATTCATCTTCTTTTATTACTTGACTTCCACAAAGTTGATAAAACTCTCCACCTTGAGCAATTACACCATCAATATTAATTACACCATCGTCTAAAGTCTCTTCATTATAACAAACAATTGTTTCAATAGTATCACTTAAGATGGTATTTTTAATTGTTAACTTGTACATATATTCATTATTTTCTAACACTTCTATATTATAAACCGCATTATCTTCATCTAAAAGCCTTGAAATAGCAGCAAAATACATATTAATCTCTTCTGCTATCGCATTATAATCGATAAGTGAATTAGACAATAAGTTAAATGATGTGGCAACAACATCCACTCCTCCATCAACACTATCAACAAATCCAGCCATTGTAGCAGCACCTTTCGCATAAGCCTTTTGACTATTTGAAACATCTTTAGAAACTAAAGTAGGATTCTCTGTAGGTTCATTTGTGGTTTGTTCGCCCCCAAAATTATTAACAATAACAATTGTTAAAAGCACAACAACCAACACACACATCATGTAAGAAAAACGAATAGCAACACTACTTAATGGTTTCTTAGTCTTTGTAACAACAACACCTCTATTCGGTATTTGTGCTAAAATTTCCTGTTTTACATCCGGAATATTAATTTGATTAGCCTCCATCTTTATTCTTTGTTCTATTTGCCTTTTATTCATTTTCCTCACCAACTTTCTTTCTTAATTTTTTAATTGCATTACTGTAAATCCACTGCACTGTTCCTATAGGCTTATCTAACATTACAGCAATTTCTCTAAACTTTAAATCCCCAATCAATTTTAAAGTTACGACTTCTTTTTCTTCACCCTCTAAATAATTAATTATACCTAAATCAATGCCATGATCTTTTTTCTCGCTAGGATCTTTTAAATTCCTAAAATACTCATCATCTACTACAACTCTTTTATGTTTATTAAATTCATTAATTGCCAAATTTTTAGCGATTTGAGCTAAATAAGCATTAGGATTTTGATTAGGATTAATATTATTAATATTTTGAAGGAATTTTAAATAGGTATCTTGCATTAAATCTTCTATAGTTTGTTTATTCTTAATAATATCCGTAATTACATAATAGACTAATTTACTAGTAATACTGTAGAATTCATCAAAAGACCTATAATCATTATTTTTCAGTTCCTTTATTATTTGTCTTACTCTTCCCATACGCTTTCACCTTATATACAATCAAACAATAATTTTTGTTGGTATTTTTTTATTTTATTTCAAAATTTTCCATTCCTATATTTGTTATTGGAACAATAATTGTATTCGGATATTTGGCAGCTATTTCGAAATACTTAGTTTTAGTAACTTTCTTTTTCACAGCTTTAAAGCCAAAATCATTTATCTCTTTAATACACCATAAAATAAATTCCTTAGTTGCTGGATGCATTAAATAAGTTTTACTATGCTCTTTAAAATAATTATAAGCTACCATGTAAGTAAAATCTTTAGGATTATAAACCTTAGAAGCACTTAAAACATCAGCTACATATTCTAAAGAATGTTTAAATGGAATTCTATTAACTATAACATCAGAACGTGTATAATCTACCCAATATTGCCAATGATGCTTATTTCTTCCAGTATGAGCTACGCAAATATAAGAAAAATTATCACAAGCACTACGTTCAATGATTGTAGGAGATCTTCTACCATCAAAATATTTAACACTTCGATTAAATTCAGTAGGTGTAAACTTCGTTAAATCATGAACTAACCCAGTCCAAAAAATTCCTAATTTTGAGGCATATTTTAAAACGTTATATTTGTGTTTAACAACAACCCATAAATGCTTAAAAAATTTCATTTAAATCATCCCCTTTATGAAAGATTGTTTTTATTTGAAACATAATTTTCTATTTTTTCTAACAAAAAATTAAACATTTTAGTCAAACTTAATTTTTCACCCTCAAGTAAAACTTCACTTTCTAACAATTCATCAATATTATTCTTAATATCAAATTCATCGTCATTCAACTTCTTATATATTAGATAATTATATTTGATATCAGAATCATATTTTAAACATAAAACTTTTTCTTTTTCACTTATCCACTTAAAGTGACGCTTAAATTCTTTCATATTATTATCAATTACAATATCAGTAAAAAATATAGTAAATATAACTGAAACCTTTTGAAGTGCAAGTGGAATTGATTTATAATTTTTTTTAATTATTTCTGAAATTCTTTTAGCTTCAGTAAAATCGCTTTTATCAAGAGCCTGCAAGAAACGAAATTGGGCAACAGGGATTGTAATATGATTCAATTTAGATTCTAAATAAGGCTCGTAAAAAGTCTTTGCCCCATATCTTTTTCCCTTACTGATATTTCCAATCATTTCTAACTGATACATAACTGAATCTATATATTTTAAATTATTCTTAACAATAACATGATTACAAACATCATTAATTCCACCTTTTTGATAAATAGAATTATTAATTGATAAAAATAAACTAACCGAAATTAATGGAATAAATAAAAATTTAATATAACCATTATCAATTACAAAAAATAAAATAACAAAAATCAAAATAAACAAATATGAAAAAATCAACCCTCCCGCATTATATAGGAAAAATTTAGGTTTACTCTTCTTTTTTGGTTTTGGCGGTGTCATCAGGCATTGTCCTAAAACAACGTTTGATAAAGGAATTAATCTAAAAGCAATTTTTTTGTCTTTTTTATACCATTCAAAAGGCCCTAACTTAAAAGACAATAAACTATAACCACTTATAAGTCCAAACACCATATGTCCAGCTTCATGCGTTCCAACAAAAATAGGGAGAATAATAATAAAACCTAAAATTTGAAATAAAATAGACAACCAAACATTTGCTTCATAGTTTATTGCAACTAAATATAAACCTATATAACACAGTAAAAAACATAATATCATCAATAACAATATTATTATCCCTTTGTACTTTCCCATAAAAATCCCCTCATTCGTACATATTAGATTATACTATATTTATCACAAAAAGTGTATCAATCTTTTGTAACTGAAACACTACGGCTATTTATTAATATTTAATCTTTTTAAAATTAGTTCTAGCATTTAAATATATATAACTTTAAGAAAAGCGCAGCAGTCAAGTACATCTAAAACCAAAGTTGTAAACCGTTGTTGAAATCTTCTTTCTTAATTATTTAGCTTTCAAACGCACCTTGAGGTATTTCTTTTACACCATCATTAATTATAAAATATTCTTCATTACCATCGTAAACAACCAAAAGACTATCTTTTATATTTAGAAATTAGCTTTTATCAATTAACTTTTCAAATTATTCATTTTTTAACATTCTTTTTGTATATACTTTTTCTAAGACTTTATCAGTTGTCACAAATGCAAAACCAAATGATATGGCTTCATCTAAAACATTGTGATCTTCTTTAATTGTACAACCTATGGATATATCATCTAAAACTGCCGGTTTAACTTCAATAGTACTATCTTGAGGTAATTTTTCCTCAAAATCCGGCATCATATAAAAATCCATATAAGATAATTGAAGTCCTCCAGGACCTTCATGAATTTTTGACATAATGTGTCCCCAACAGCGCATACTCGCTCTAAAACATGTTCCATCAGAAAACACCGGCATACCTGTTAAAGAGTATTGATGTTGTTCACCTGAAAACAAATAGTTATTCTTTATAATTTCTTCTTTTATTAAATGTAAAACTTCTTTTAATTCTTTATTATTTAATTTTTTCATTGGATAAGTTGAATCAAAACTAGTCCAACCAACAATTTTCATTTTATTCATTACTTAATACCACCATTTTCATATATTATAACACAATCGAGAAGAGTAGAAAATTATTAATTATTTTCCAAATTAATAACTTTCATTCCCTCTCACACCACCACATCGTGCCGTTCGGCAATGGGCGGTTTGACTTTGCATATTATTATCTTAGTTAATTAGATATCTTTATCTTTCAATTACACTTTACCATCTTTTCATATCATATACGTTTCAACTACTAGGAATCATCATATATAATAAAGAGTCTTATTATCTATCTAATATACAAACTCATTCAGTCCTTCGGTATTTCTACCTACTATGAC
>CAZSIA010000093.1:0-5816 GCA_964606905.1 uncultured Anaeroplasmataceae bacterium
AGATGAAATTAGATTACAGGCCTATATGGCAAACTGTGGTGTAGCAAGTAGAAGAAAATGTGAAGAAATAATAACTCAAGGAAGAGTTAAAGTCAATGGGATAGTTGTTGATGTTTTAGGTAGTAAAGTAGGTAGTAAAGATGTTGTTAGTGTTGATGGGAAAATAATTCAAAAAGAAGAACTTGTTTACTATGTGTTAAATAAACCTAGAGGTTATGTCACAACTCTTGATGATGAATTTGGAAGAAAAAAGGTTATTGACTTATTTGACCCTGCTGATTTAGCTTATCGTATTTTTCCTATTGGAAGGTTAGATTATGATACTCAAGGAGTATTATTATTTACTAATGATGGAGAGTTAGCAAATAAGTTGACAAGCCCTCATTCAAATATCGAAAAAGAATATTTAGCACGTGTTGAAGGTAAAGCAGGTAAAGAAGAATTAGCAAAACTAATTCATGGCGTTGTGATTAACGGATATAAGACAAAACCAGCGGAAGTTGAAGTTATGGAATATAAAAAAGATACGAATACTTCTTTACTTAGAATTGTTATTACTGAAGGAAAATATCATCAAGTAAAAAATATGTGTGAAGCTGTAGGTTTACCTGTTAAAAAGTTAACTAGACTTCGTTTTGCTACAATTTCTACAGAAGGAATAGGTAAAGGTGAATACCGTAGATTAAAGATTCATGAGGTTAAACAATTATATAATTTATAAAAATAATTAAAGTTTACTTTAAATTATGTAAAAATATGATATAATTGACAAAGGAAAGCAAAATATAGATGCTGGAGGTATATGATGGATAGTTTTCAAGTAGCTATTGATGGACCAGCTGGAAGTGGGAAATCAACAATATCTAAAAAAGTATGTAATATTTTAGGCTTTGTTCATATTGATACTGGTGCGATGTATCGTGCGGTTACGTTAGAAGCACTAAATCGTGGAGTTGACTTAGAGAATCCAGAAAGTTATAAATTCTTAGATGAAATAACAATTAGTTATGAAAATGATAAGATTTTACTTAATGGAAAAAGTGTAGGACGTGAGATTAGGTCAACTAGAGTAGCTGATAATGTTTCAACTGTTGCCAAGATGGCGGTTGTCAGACATAAGATGGTTGAACTTCAACAAAAAGCGGCAAGTAGTGGTAAAATTATTATGGACGGAAGAGACATTGGATATGTTGTATTGCCTAATGCAAATGTTAAAATTTTCTTAACTGCTAGTGTTGAAGAACGTGCTAGAAGAAGATATTTAGAAAATCAATTAGCAGGAAAAAAAGAAACATATGAAGAAATTTTAGAAAATATTATTTCAAGGGATTTTAAAGATTCTAATCGAGATTTAAATCCATTGCGTCAAGCGCCTGATGCGATACTTTTAGATACAACTAATATGAATATTGATGAAGTTGTTATGGAAATTGTAAGAATTATTAAAGAGAGGTTAAATTAATTATGGAAGAATTATTATTATCAAGTGAGATTAAAGTAGGACAAACAATTACAGGAGAAGTAATTGGTATTAATGGAAAGGAATTAATCTTAGATATTAAACAATTTGCGGAAGGACATATGTATATCAATGAATATGATTCTTCTTTGGATTCATTTGACGGAGTTGTTTGTGTTGGTGATATGGTAGAATGTGTAGTTATGAAAATTAGTGAAAATGATTCTCATAGTGCTATTTATTTAAGCAGATTACCATTAATCAAAAAAGCTAATAATCAAAAAATGGAATCTTTATGTGATTCTAACGAAGTTATTAGTGTTAAAATAATTAAAAATGTTGGACGTGGTTTAGTAGGTTCATATTTAGGAAATGAAGTTTTTATACCTGCTAGTCAAGTTGATTTAGTAGAAGTTAATTTAAATGATTTTGTTGGTAAAACATTAGAAGTTAAATTATTAGAGCACAATGAAAGACGTCGTCAATATGTAGCAACTCGTAGAGAATTATTATATTTAGCTATGAAAGCTCAAAAAGATGCTGAATATCAAGAATTTAGAGCTAAAAAAGCCGAAGAATTAGCTTCTTTAGTTGCTGGAAAAGTTGTTAGCGGTGTTGTTAGTAAGATTGATAATAATTTAGGTGCATTTGTTAAATTTGAATATAATCAAGGCTTAGTTCATTTAAGAGAATTATCTCATATTCCATTTAAAGAAGTTGCTGAAGTTGTTAAGGTCGGTGATAACGTTGAAGTAAAAGTTTTAAAAGTTGATGGAAATAGAATTGACTTATCTTTAAAAGCTTTAGTTAAAACACCATTTGAAGTATATGCAGAAGCTCATAAAATAAGTGAAGTTGTGAGTGGTAAAATTGTTCAAAAGTTACCATTTGGTGCAATCGTTGAATTAGCTCCTTATGTAACAGGACTATTACATGTTAATGAAATTAGTTGGAATCCAAATGATAATTCTTTAGCAAGCATGAAAGTTGGTCAAGAATTAAGTGTAGCTATTATTAATGTTGATTCAAAGAAAGAAAGAATTGGTTTATCAATTAAGGTTATGATTGATAATCCTTGGGCAAGAGTTAAAGCACAAAGAGGCGATACAGTTAAAGCTACTGTAACAGCTATTGTGCCTGGTAAACATTTAGTTGTTTCAACATTAGGTGTTGATGGTATTATTGATATTAAAGAGGTATCAATGAAAGAAAAATCTTCTAAACTTGAAGACTATTATAGTGTTGGTGATGAAGTAGACGCAGTTATTACTTTTATTGACACTCGTGCTTGGAAATTAGAATTATCAATTAAACGTTTCACATCTAGAATTGAACGTGAACAATTTGAAGAATATATGAAACAAGAACAAGAAAAAGAAACTGCAATAACTTTAGGAGATTTATTTAAAGAAGTATTAAAAAAATAACAAAATAGGTTGTGGTACTTATGCTAGGTAATGTAGCAATTGTAGGACGCCCAAATGTTGGAAAATCAACATTATTTAATCGCATTATTGGTGAAAGATTATCAATAACAGACGATAGAGCGGGTGTAACACGTGACCGTATTTACGCTAAAGGTGAATGGTTGGGTCACAAATTTAATTTAATAGACACAGGTGGCATCGATATTGTCGATGCTCCTTTTTTAGAGGAGATTAGAGCTCAAGCAGAAATCGCTATTGAAGAAGCTGAAGTAATTATATTTGTTGTCGATATTCGTAGTGGTGTTACTGATACTGATACTTTTATTGCCAGAATCTTACAAAAGACTAGAAAAAAAGTGTTATTAGCTGTTAACCGTGTTGATGATAGTAAATGGATTGATAATATTTATGAATTTTATTCATTAGGTATTGGTGATCCAATTGCTATTTCAAGTATACATGGGGTAGGTATTGGTGATTTACTCGATGAAGTTGTAGCTAATTTAGATGAGAAAAAAGAAAAAGAATACCCATCTGATATGCTGAAGTTTTCACTAATTGGTAGACCAAATGTGGGGAAAAGTAGTCTTGTTAATGCTATTTTAGGTGAAGATAGAGTTATTGTTTCAAATATTGAAGGTACAACAATGGATTCAATCGACACGATTTTCCAACGTGATGGTGAAAAGTTTGTAGTTATTGATACAGCTGGTATTCGTAAACGCGGTAAGATTTATGAGAATGCTGATAAATATGCTTTAATTCGTGCGGTTGATGCAATTGGTAGAAGTGATATTGTTTTACTTATTTTAGATGCTGAACGTGGTATTATCGAACAAGATAAACACGTTGCTTCTTATTTGATTGAACAAAGTAAAGCGTGTATTATAGTTGTTAATAAATGGGACGCAATCAAAAAAGATGAAAAAGAAATGCAAAGATGGATTGATAATATTCGTAATGAATTTAAATTTTTATCTTATGCAATGATTGCATTTACATCTGCATTAGAAGAAAAAAGAATTCATACCTTATTTCCACTAATTAAAAAAGCTGGAGAAAGTTATCGTAAACGTATTTCAACAAGCGTATTAAATAACGTTTTAAGTGATGCGCAGGCGATGAATCCACCTGCTGAATTTAATCATGGTGTACTAAAAATTTATTATGGATCTCAAGTGGCTATATGTCCACCTGCATTTACGATTTTTGTAAACGAACCAGACTATGTACATTTCTCTTATCAACGCTACTTAGAAAATCAAATTAGAAGTAATTTTGATTTTACAGGTACTCCAATTAAATTATTATTTAGGAAGAGGGATTAATTGTGAAAGTAGGTTTTATTGGTGGCGGATCATGGGGGACTACCCTAGCTAATTTACTTAGTGATAATGGTCATGAGACTTTGGTCTATGATATAAATGTCGAAACAGTAAAATTAATTAATAATAGCCATACTCACCCATTTTTTGATAGTGTGATTAATCATGATGTAGTTGCCACTTCAAATTTAGGTGAAGTTGTTAATTTTTCAGATATTTTAGTTTTAAGTGTTCCTACAAAAGTAATTAGAAATGTTATGGAAGAAATTAAACCTTTGATTACAACTAAAAAACTATTTATTAATGTTAGTAAAGGAATTGAACCAAAAACATTACTTACTGTTAGTGGGATTGCTGACGAAATTTTTACTAATGATGAAATGTGTGGATTTGTTACTTTATCAGGTCCATCACATGCTGAGGAAGTTATTAAAAGAAAATTAACTTTATTAGTTGCTGCTAGTAAAAATTTAGCTGATGCCGAATTGGTTCAAAAATTATTTTCAAATAATACTTATATGCGTGTTTATACATCAACTGATATTATCGGAGTAGAAGTGGCTGGTAGTGTAAAAAATGCTATTGCTTTAGTAAGTGGAATTTGTACTGGCTTAGGATTAGGAGAAAATGCTAGAGCCGCTTTAATTGACCGTGGTGCTTTAGAAATTATTAGAATTGTAAATGCTTTAGGTGGAGAAAAAGATACTGTTTATGGTTTAGCTGGTATTGGTGATTTAATTGTTACTGCTTCTAGTTTGAATAGTAGAAATTTCCAAGCTGGTTTAAAAATTGGTCAAGGTGAAGATGTAATTGATGTAGTAAATAATAGCAAAATGGTCGTTGAAGGAGTTAGAGTTTTACAATCAGCTCATGAAATAGCTAAAAAACATAATTTATATTTACCAATAATTGAAACAGCTTATAATGTTATATTTAATAAATTAGATATAAATGAAGCGATCGAAACAATTATTACTGCTAAATTAAAAAAAGAATAATATTATTTAACTTCCTGTCATAGATATTTGATAGGAGGTTTTTTTGTTGAATATAGGAAAAATTTGGGATTTTATAGCTCAAAAAAATATTGAACCACAAGATATATTAGAACTTGTTGAAGAAGTTAAAAAAATTGATACAACCGATGAAGAAAATTTACGTAGAATTGTTCGAAAGGTAGCTTTACTTGCTAAAAAAAATATATCAATCGAACAAGAGAATAAATTGATTGCTAAAATTCAAACTGATGGTATTGATTTTTCGTTACTTGAATATTTTTAAAATAATTTCCCCAAAAAATATTTGGGGATTTATTTCGTTATAGGAAATTGTATAATTGCTCTATTTTAGCTCGATTAAGCACAAAAAGCCACCAAAGTGGATAATGAATATTTGACAGTTATTATTTCTTTTTCTTTTGGTTATAAATATCAATTGGTACAAAATGAGGTTTATCACATCGCCTGCAATATGAAATAGGAAATGGAGAATCATATCTATCCCATGTTTCATCAACTATATCCCAAGGAACTGTTTCCTCGTAATCACATTTTAAACATTTAAGAGTTATTTTTTCATCGTAAACATCTTTCTTTACAAAGTCTA
>CAZSIA010000094.1:0-892 GCA_964606905.1 uncultured Anaeroplasmataceae bacterium
ATCCTCCTTTTCATAATTTATTTCATCGATTCAATTTAGTCATATTATAATATATTTTTTTTGAAAAATAAAGATTTTAAAATTATATTTTTCTAATTATTGTTCCATATTTATTATTTATATTTCTAATTAAAACATTTACACTTCCTGCTTGTAAATAATTTATACCTAACAAAGGAAATAAAGCAGGATTATCTTTAGTTATTTCACATAACGTATCATATGATAAAACTCTAATTCTTTCAGCACGACTATTTTTTTTCGGATCTTCATTATATATTCCATCAACATCTGTAAAAATAACTAAATCACATTTAAAATAATTCGCAAAAAAACTAGCTGTTATATTGCTTCCACCGCGTGGCAATAATACTATCTCATTATCATTAAGACCAATATAACCAGGAATAACTAACACATCATAATCTTTTAAATAATTATAAATTTTATCATCAACTGTAAAACCGTCATTATAGTTTAATTTTATATCATATATAGAAAGTGCAAATGCCTTAATAAAATTTTTATTTAATATATTTGAAACATTTACACTACTAATAATTTCACCACATGAAACAATTCGGGCACATTCTTTTTCTGTTACACAATCACACATTTTAAAAAGTGTATCTGTTGAATATGCGGATGGATAGCGACCGATTGCGGAAACTATTAAAATGATTTTTTTATGACTAGTTAATCCTTCTTTAACTGTGGATAAAAGCGCTTCTTCATTTAACAAAGCTACTCCACCGTATTTATAAACAATCATCGATTCACCATACAATCATATAATATTTTTCCGCCGCTTTTTGTCAAATATTGCGATATAAGTTGATTAATGAAAAAAACTTTTTTACAATTTAACAATATATATAAATCGATATTATCT
>CAZSIA010000094.1:902-5803 GCA_964606905.1 uncultured Anaeroplasmataceae bacterium
CGTTCATTTCAATTATTATTTTCTCACCACAACTACTCAAATCATAATTCGAATAATTAATGATCACATCATAATTTGTCCATAAAAATTCCTTAATCGATTTCTTTAAAATATTTTCTTTATCATAAATATCTGAATTTAGTTTTTCACTCATTAAGTATGCTTTATGATTATTACCTATAATTAAAATCTTAAGATCACAAAAACGAGTATTTAACTTTTCTTCTAAGAAAGTTTTTATGACATCAATTTTAATCAAAAACTCGTTTTTACAGTATATAGAGTCATCATAAAACGAAATAATTTTTATATTATATAAATCCGCTAATCTTATTAAATATTTATTTACTTTGCCAGTATAAATTTCTTTTACATTGTTATTTATTAATAAATTTTCTAATTTTAAGGTTGTTTTTTTTATATAACCAAATTCATCAAGACCTTCTAAAGGTAAGATTACAGTTTTAATATTATTAGTAATAGGTAAAGTATCGCTATAAAAGTAATCAAATTTTCCTTTTAACAATTCAGATAAATAAAAGTAACGATAGTCAAAGGTTTTTACAATATAAATCAACATATCACCATCCCTTTTTATCATATGCTTCAGAAAGGTTATTGTACCTATTTTTTTCTTTTCTTTTGGCAATTACTGCACATAAAGCATTTTGTTTTAGACATCTCATTAAAATACTCTAACATAACATGATGAAGACACTTCTTAGTAGTAGCGTAATCAATAACGGTTTTTAATTGATGATATTTATTTTTAATCAATTCACATCTTAACTCCTTAGGAGCCTTTGTTTCTTTAATGAAATATTCACAAGTTTTAATATCATTCTCATCAAAAAGTAAAATACATTCTCCATAATCTCCATCACGTGAACATCTTCCACTTTGTTGGGATAAATCTTCTAAAGAAAGTGGTAAAGAATAATTAATTACAAACCTAATATTAGGTTTATTTATTCCCATCCCAAAAGCATTAGTAGCCACAATAATCTTGTAATCTTCATTCATAAATTTCCTTAAGCAATCATCCTTAACTTTCGCATCGAGTCCTCCATGATATAAACCAACATTAAATTTTATTTTTTTTAACTTTTCATAAATAGTCTCCGCTTCTTTTCTAGTAACTGTATAAATAATAAAAATTTTACCATCATTAGATAAAAGCTTTTTTATTAAAAAATTCATTTTATTTTTAGGATGATAAACTGCATAAAAAAGATTAGGTCGATCAAATCCGCTTTTAAAAATATTCACATTTTTCATATCTAAAATTAATTCTATATCATTAATAACCTTCCTGTTTGCTGTGGCTGTAAACGCCGCAATTGTAGGACGATAATTTAGTCTACTAATTAATGTTTTTATCTGTTTATAACTCGGTCTAAAGTCATTACCCCAAACACTAATACAATGGGCCTCATCGACAACAATATATGAAATTTTCAAAGTTGAAAAAATGGCGCAATAACGCTCATTTTCAATTCTTTCAGGAGAAATATATAAAAGTTTAATTTCACCATTAGAAAGTCTTTTTTCAATATCTATAATTTCATAAATTTCCATCTCACTTGTTATATATTCCGCCTTAATCTTTTTCTTTTTCAACTCTTCAACTTGATTATGCATTAAACTAATTAAAGGTGTAATAACTAATGTAATTCCATCATCAATTAAAGCAGGAATTTGAAAACAAATACTCTTTCCTCCACCTGTTGCAAGTATGGCAATTGTATCATTTTTACTAATGATTGATTCAATAATTTCCTCTTGATTAAACCTGAATTTTTCATAACCAAAATAATGAATCAGAGCCTCATATTTATCCATATATATATCACCATTATTTATACTTACAAAAAATAATTTTTTTACTAAAAAGAAAACACTGCAAATAATTACAGTGCTATAAAATACTATTTAAAAAATCAATTGCAAAAGCTACACTTAAATTTCTTACATTGTTTCTACCAACATCACCAAAATACTTAGTTACACTATAACTTTGTCCATCAACATAAAACCCAAAACAAACCATTCCAATTGGTTTAGTAGCTGTATCACCAGTAGGACCTGCTATTCCTGATATACCTATTCCAACTTGAGAACCCGCTTTCCCACTTACTCCATAAGCCATTTTTAAAGCGACTTCTTCGCTAACAACTCCAAATGATGCAATCAAGTTTTCACTAACACCTAACAAACTAATTTTACTCTCGTTTGAATAAGTTACAAAAGACATATCAATTACTTTCGATGCATTAGCAACATCAATAATTTTACTGGCAAGCAGTCCGCCAGTACAACTTTCCGCTGTTGCAATTTTATATCCTTTTTCAATTAATTTATTTACTAATAAAATATTTGCTTCCATAGTTAACCACCAATATAATATTATCATAAAAAATAAATAAGCACCACAAATAATGATGCTTAAGAAATTTTTTTATTGGCACACCGAATAGGAATCAAACCTATATCATAGCCTCCGGAGGGCTACGTTTTATTCATTAAACTATCGATGCATATTAAACACAGAAAAATCTGTGTTTATTTTTTACTTTTAATAATTTTAGTATTAGGTTGAGGTTTAGCAAGCGTACCATAAACAATCATAATAATTCCCAAAACAATTAAAACAACAACTAAAACAATTAATACTGTCATTTTACTAACAATGTTTGTACACATTAAAAATACACCAAATGTTATTAATAGGATTGCTACTACTAACCAACCTGTTGAGTAAGAATATGTAGATGATTTTTGATAGTAATAAGCTCTAAATATTTCTATTATGCCCCGCGTATATAAACAAATTCCTAAAATAACAGAAGGACTATCAGGAATATTTAGTATTTTCAGTTGCGAAAACACCAATCCTAAAGAAATTAAGGCCAATAGAGTAAATTCTAAAATTGTTAAAACTTGAATTGTCCCACTACTACTAGTAACCTTCTTCATTAAATATCCTAATAAGTATAGAACTATTAAAGCGGCCATTGCATAAGAAACTAAAGTAATCCCTAAATCTTTCCAAGGGCATTCAGACCAGATATTGCCCCAAAATGGTGCTAAGATAACTGCAAATGAAATTAATAAAATACCTAACGCTATATATAACCAATAAGCCTTTGTTTTTTTAACATCTTTTTTCATTAAAATATTCACCTCTACCAATATTTTATCAAAAAAAAGATAAGAGGTCTAGTCTAGACCTCTGTCAATTTTATCCTATTCAACACTAATTATGAAACTGTAAACCTTTTGACCACCGCATATTGCTCCTACTTCTAAATAGTCATAAGTTTCTTCTAAAGTTGAAATCAGTTCCTCTAATTCCTCTTCAGTAACATCAGCACCATATAAAATAGTAACAACTTCTTTTTCTTCTAAATTTTCAATTTCTTTAAATAAATCCAACACAGAACCAACTTTAGTTTTACTAACAGCGCATAAATGATGATCAATAAAACCAAGGTAATCATTCTTTTTAATCTTAAAATTATCAATTTCACTATCCCTAACAGCATAAGTAACTTCAAGCGAAGTAACATTAGCAAGTGATTTATTAATTGTACTTACGACAGATTCAAAATCATCAGCACCAATCAAACTTAACGCAGAGTAACATTGAGCAATTGTTTTTGTTTCAATAACAACAACATTGGCTTTTGCATAATTTTGAGCAGCTTGTTTAGCAGCCATAATAATATTGGAGTTATTTGGAAACACAATAATATTATTTGTATTTAAATTTTCAAACGCAGATAAGAAATCATCTGTACTTGGATTCATAGTTTGTCCACCACTAACAATGAAGTCTACTCCCATACCTTTAAATAAATTACTAATTCCATCACCACTAGAAACAGCAACAATTGTAGTTTCTTTAAATTCAGACTCTACCTTTTTTTCTTTAAAATTAGATTCAGAATGTTGAACACTCATATTTTCCATTTTAAAAGTAACATATTCACCAAATTGTTGACAATAATCAATAACTTTACCAGGTGTAAATGTATGAACATGAACCTTAACGATATCATCATCGACAAATGCAACAATACTATTTCCGATTTCTTCAAGAAAATCAGTAATAACTTTTAAATCAAAATTCTTTATATCAACTTTTTTGTTTTGTAATTGTAAAATAAATTCTGTACAATAACCAAATTCAAGTTCACTATCAGCATTAAAGCCATTTGGATTAACAGTTGGGCTAACGTGATCAACAATTTCAATAGTATCTAAAATATGACCGTCAATCGCTAAAGCCATACCACTTATTATTTGAATAAATCCAGCTCCACCGCTATCAACAACGCCAGCCTTCTTTAATACAGGTAATAATTCAGGAGTATGTGCTAGAGAATGACTAGCCTCTGTTAAATAAACTTCAAAATATTCTTCAAATGTTGTTTTGTGAGCATCATAAGCATTTTGGCTAGCTTCACGCATTACTGTTAAAATTGTACCTTCAGTAGGATTATTAACAACTTTGTATGCTTGATTAACTCCACTAATCATCGCAAGTCCAAATTCTTCTGTTGTAACTTCATTAAAATTTTCTAAGCCTAATGCTAATCCTTTAAAAAATTGAGATAAAATAACACCTGAATTCCCACGGGCTGAAAACACCATCCCACGGGCTAAGTCTTTAACTAATAATCCAATATTTTTTTGTTTTAAACTACGAATAGCGTTAACTCCACCATCCATTGTCATTTTCATATTTGTACCTGTATCACCATCTGGAACAGGGAATACGTTTAATTCGTTAATCCATTCTTTCTTTGATTCAAGATTTTTCGCACCTGCAAGAAACATTTTTGCAAATATTTCTGCATTGATAGTTTTTGTAGCCACTACAGTACTCCTCCTTTAGT
>CAZSIA010000095.1:0-1993 GCA_964606905.1 uncultured Anaeroplasmataceae bacterium
GAAATCAACAATTGAAATATTAAATAATGATTTAAATAAAATTTCATTATTATCATCATAAATCAAAGCTGATGATTCAAATAAAGTTGGAATTGAAGTAAGATATGAGGCTTCTGAACCATTATCGCCCCAACTTGTTAAGAAATATTCATCTATTTTAGCTTTTTTACATGCTTCTATTGCTGCTTTTACTACTAAATCAGTGCGAGCATAATTAGGAGCTAACCCCATCCAATTCCAAGTTGCAGTAGTAAAACGAATTTTATTATTAAAAAGCTTATGGCGAGCAAACATACGATTATATTCACTAGCTTTTGTATTATCATAATCCCAATAGCATAATGTAATATCGTTCGGTACATCTGCAATTACATCAGTTGTTATTTCACCATCTCCATAATAATTACCATTTGAACAAATTCTAAAGAACATATCGCTCCACATCATTGCATTAAAATCATATTTTCTAGCAATTTGATTCACTCTATTTAAATGCTTTAAAAATATTTCATAACGATCAGTAAAACCATGGAAATCTAAATATCTTCCTAAACCTAACATATGCGCTTCATCTAATCCAACATTAACTCTATTAGATTTAAATGTTTGACGAATTGATTTGAACATTTTTTCAATTAGTTCATATGTATTTTCGTCTTCAGCCAATAAAATATCATTATAATCCCAAATATTAAAGTAGTGAGGTTTACATGTAATACCATTTAAATGTGCTAAAGTTTGAATACAAGGAACAACTTCAATGCTAAATAAATCAGCATAATCAATAATTTCTTTCAACTCTTCTTTTGTATAACTACCTCTAAATGTTCCAAAATATGGTTCATCTTCAATCAAATATGTATCCTCAGTATAAATTTGTAATTCGTTATAACCTAATATTGCTAAAAACTTTATAACATCTTTAAGTGTATTAAGATTTCTAACCGCATTTCTTGAACTGTCAATCATATATGCCATAACTGGTATCGAACGCTTTTTGTTATATTGTTTCACTTTTCCTTTAACAATAATGGCAAGAGCTTTAAATATTTCTACTTCTACCTCATAACAAACCGTATATTTATTATCTTTAAAATCAATAAATAGATTGTCACCCTTAAAAAATTCAATTGTAGTTCCGTCTTGAGTTACTTCAAAATCTAAAAAATTTTCTAATTCTAAGATTCCTTTAGTTAATCTATCATCCAAACCTAAAACATGTAAACCTACCATAAAACTACTCTCCTAAATCTAAATTTTCAACTAAGATATTATTAAATTTTGCAGATGTATTCCAAATATTTAATCCTAGATAACCTTCTATTAAAGAATCATCAGTAATTTGAACAACACCTGTCTCACTCCACATATTGCCTAAATCATCTGGAAATAAGGCTATTTCTTGTTCTTCCAAATTAACTAAATCTGTGCTGGTAGCATGACCCCAATGTGTATTAGAATTATTGGCGTTACTAGTTGGGTTGTGTTGGTAATATAAATGCCATATTCCTTCATAATAAACTAATCCATTAGGATCATTAACCCAATTTTTTTAGGTGAATAATGATACTGAGGACGATATTTTTCACTATATTCAATTACTTTTTCTTCTAATTCAGAATCAGAAAAAATTTCCTCTTCATATGTATTAGTCATTTTATCTTCTCCACCATTATTATGTGATGGTGTGGAAAGTCCTGATGTAGGACTTTCCGCACTATTATCACAAGAACATAAAACAAAGATTAATAATAAAGATAATATGATGAATAATTTATTTAATTTCATTAATTATCTTCCTTAATAATTAAATTATTCAGTAGGTGCTACACCATCAAGTTCGATATATAGTTGAAGTGATTCAAATCCTTCTGGTGTGCTTAATTCAGCTTCAACAGTTAAAATTTCAACTACATGTTTTCTAATAAAGAAACTTCTTTCATATCCATTTGTTGTTCCTGCTGGAACTACATAACTAAATGCTAATTCTAAT
>CAZSIA010000095.1:2093-5750 GCA_964606905.1 uncultured Anaeroplasmataceae bacterium
CATAAGTAGGAGATGGAGTAGGTGCTACACCATCAAGATCGATATATTGTTGAAGTGACTCAAATCCTACTGGAGTGCTTAATTCAGTTTCAACAGTTAAAATTTCAACTACATGTTTTCTAATAAAGAAACTTCGTTCATATCCATTTGTTGTTCCTGCTGGAACTACATAACTAAATGCTAATTCTAATTGTTGACCTGCTTCTAAATATACTACTTGATTTGTTAATGTTACAAATACTGCGTTTCCATTTTCAGCTTTTTTACTATATACTAAATTATTATTTGCTAATACTTCAAATACATAGTTTCCTCCATCAGGATTCCATGTTTCAATTAATAAATCTAATACTACATAACAATTTTCTGTTGCTGTATATGTTAATTTTACTACTGCTGGTACTTCGCTATTTAATCCTTGATTTGCTAAATTTACTTGAATAAATTCAACATCTTTTACGAATGCACCTGCCCATCCACCTTCAGATGTAGTTCCATCTAATCCACCTGGAATTGTGACTGTAGATTCACCAAAACTTACAGTATTTACAAATGTTTCATCTTTGTAAAAACCTAATAAATTTGTACTACTTCCATTTTTAACTTCAGCTAATAATTCTTCTGCGCTATTAATATCATAAGTAGGAGATGGAGTAGGTGCTACACCATCAAGATCGATATATTGTTGAAGCGATTCAAATCCTACTGGAGTGCTTAATTCATTATCAGTCAATAATACTTCAATTAAATGCTTTCTAATGAAGAAGCTTCTTTCATAATTTCCAGAAATTCCATCAGGAACGATCACAGAGAAACTTAAAGTTAATTCTTCGCCTGCTTGTAAATATACTAATTGGTTAGTTAATTTAGCAAATACTGCATTTCCGTTTTCAGCTGTTTTACTATATACTTCTAAGTCATTAGCTAAAATTTTAAATACATAATTTCCACCATCTGGATGCCATGTTTCAACTGTTAAGTTTAATACTACATAACAATTACTAGCAGCTTTGTAAGTAAATCTTACTTCTGAATCATTTACTAAGTTTGTTTGAACAAATTCTCCATCTTTTAAGAATCCGCCTGCCCATTCATATTGACCACTAGTTTCAGTCATACCTGCAGGAATGCTATGAACAGTATCACCAAAGTGTACAGTTTGTTTAAATGTAGAATCAGAATAAAATAAATATAAATTATGTTCAGTTCCATTCTGAACTTCTGTTAATAATTCTTTTGCACTATTTACTTTATCAAACTCATGAACTAAAGGTGCTTCATTAGTTAATTTAACATTATCAAGGACATATTCTCTATCTGCATCTGAGAAGATTGGTACCCATAAATAAATACCAGTAACGTCTTCTAAACTTAATTGTCCTTTAATTAATGATATATCTAAAACAATTGTTTTTAATTGTCCAGGAGCAACTATATATTGCTTTGAATCATCACCGCGTGTTGCATTATTGCTATTATATAAACATCCATAAATCGCTAAATCGACATTTCCGCTATTATATATATCAAAAGAAATATAATCATATCCTGTAATATTTGAATTAACAAAAGGAATTCTAATGCAAGGCCAACTATCTTTAGCGCCTTCGTCAGCTTTAGTCATTTTAACCTTTAATGAATATTCACCGTCAATTAAATCTTCGTTTTGTTTTTCAATTGTCATTGATTTTAATAAGCCTTGTTCAACAATAATTCTTGATAATTCATCGTCAGTTTCAAAATTGTTGACATAACCTGCATCAAAAGCAATCAAATCAACGATTAATTCATTTGATAAACCATCTACGCGTTTTTCATATGCTACATACTTAACTTTATAAGTTCCCGCATCTGTCAATAAAACACTCTCACTAGTAATTTCTACATATTCGCTTGCGTTAGGAGCTAATAAAAATGCTTCAAGATCAATTTTGCAATAGTCATTAACATCTGGCCACACAACATTCCAGTTACTACCTGCCATACCATATAAAGCACCAATATCAGTAATCACGGGTTTTGTAGTATCACTTGATAGATAAGTAATAACAACTTCCGTAGCTTGATTACCCGAACTATCTTTTGCATTTATCTTAAGCGTATAAGTTCCTAATTCATCAAAATAATAATCACCAGTAACATAATCAGGTTCAAGTTTTTGACCATTATAATATAAAGAAACTTCAACACTTACATTACTATCAACATTATCTGTTACGCTAATTGTAGGTAAAGTTAATTCTGATAAAACCTCTACAATATTTGTTTCAGTAGTTGATGCTCCGGAAACCTTAATCACCGGTGCTTCTGTATCTTCACCTGAATTATTTGTAGGGTTATTAGTTGGTTCTAAAGTTTTATCGTCGCCATTATCATTACAAGCAACTAAACATGCACCAAAGAATAAAAAAATTAATACCATAAAAATTTTACTAAATTTTGTTTTCATTTTTTTCTCTCCCTTCCAAAATGTAAAATTTATTATTTTTTTTTCTTTTTTTTAAACACTCCAATCTTATATTTTTTTAAATTAATTTGTATAGAAAAACGGTTTAACTATATATAACCGCTTCTTACAATTTGATTATAGCATTTATACTTTTAACACCATAAAAAACATGAAAACGATTTCACAAAAAAACAAGAAATTGCAATGTTTTTATTGAAAAAAATACATATAATTGACAATTTTTCCCTTAATAGCATATAATTAAATTATGAAAACGAATAAAAATATAAAATTAAATGAATTAGTAAAAATAAATACCTTTATTTACAAAGCACACGAAAAAGGGATGAAAATGGATTATCATTCACATAAGGAAATTGAAATTACTTATATTTTAGACGGGAAGGTGGAACTAAATTATTTTAATAAGAAAAAACATTTTAAGTCTTTAATTCTTTCTGAACAAATTATATTAATCAATAAAAATGTTATCCATAAACTAAAATTCCCAGTTGATACAACTCTGCTTGTTTTAGAAATTGAAGATATTAATAGCGGATTAATTTCCTATTTCGAACAAGAACAATTCATAAAAAAAAATACAAAAGTCTTAAATTTCTTTAAACACAAAGAACCACTAGTAAAAACACTATACGATACTTCTAATGTTGCTGAAAAAATGAAGTATCTAATAGACTTTGAAAAGAGAAAACACAAATATCCCAATGATGATTTATTAGATTTAGAATTTCATATCTACTTTAAAGATTTTATATTAGGAATTTATAAATGTTATTTAACTCGACATAATCAAAAAAACATTCGAATTGACGAATGCTTAAATTATATTCACAATAATTTATCAAGTGATTTAACTGTTGAGACAATCGCAAAAGAAATTAATATATCAGAAGCATATTTAAAAACCCTATTTAAAAAAGAAGTAGGTACAACCATTTATCAATACATAATAAATCAAAGAATCAAATTAGCTATTGAATACTTAAGCACAACGTCATTAAGTCAAAAGGAAATTGCTAAAAAAATTGGATTTAAATCATACAATAGTTTCTATAAATGCTTTATCGAACAAACTAATAAAAAACCAAGAGATTTTCAAACATCAAAAGTAAAAGATATGCAATATTTTAATTTTGATTTTAAAAAAATAGAAAATGAGGAGGTCTAAAAATGAAATTAAAAAAAAT
>CAZSIA010000096.1:0-5687 GCA_964606905.1 uncultured Anaeroplasmataceae bacterium
GCAAGATTTAGAAACAACAAAACAAGCAAAAACAAAAGAATCATTTAATTTAGATGAATGTATTAAATTTATTGAAAATTATTTTTATAACGAAAAAAAGAGTATAGAAATAAAAGAAAACGAAGATGAAATTAAAGAAATAATTGAACTATTAGAGCAAACATTTAAAAGAGGGTTAACACCACTTGAACTTCAAATTGTCATTGATTGGAGTCAAAATGGTGAGAGCATTGAAGCAGTTAAGAAGGCTTTAGCATTAGCGGTTGGTGCTGGTAAATTAAATATTAAGTATGTCGATTCATGTTTAGCAGCGGTTAAACGAAATCAAGATAGTGAAGAAGTAGTTTTAAATGAAGCTCAAACAAAATTATTAAATGATTTTTATCGAAAAATTAGATAATGAGAAATGATATATTAAATTTTTTAGATGAGTTATTTTTAGACGCTCATTGCGAACTTAAATATAATAATAGGTTTGAGTTATTAATCGCTATTATTTTAAGTGCCCAAACTACTGATGTTAAAGTTAATAGTATTACTCCAAGTTTGTTTGGTAAATATCCTACAATTGAGGCTTTAGCTTATGCTAATGCTTTAGATGTTAGTGGAATTTTAAATCCTTTAGGACTAGCAAATAGTAAGGCGAAGAATATTATTGCTACTGCTAAAATTTTACTTGAAAGATATAACGAAGAAATTCCTGTTACCAAAGAAGAATTGACTAAACTTCCTGGTGTTGGTGTGAAAACCGCTAATGTTTATCTAGCTGAAGGTTTAGGAATTAACTCCTTTGCGGTTGATACGCACGTTGCGCGAGTGAGTAGGCGATTAGGTATTTCTGATAGTGAGGATCCAAGTGTAATTGAGGAAGATTTAAAGATGTTTTTTGCAGAACTAAATTGGATTAAATTACATCATCAATTTATTTTTTTTGGCCGCTATTTTTGTAAAGCTAAGAATCCTCAATGTAATAAATGTAAATTGAAAAAATATTGTAATTATTGACAATATTTTTTTTCTTTTTATAGGATAATTTTTTCTGGTGATGAAAATGAATGTGAAAATATTTGATTTTGAACATGAACTAGATTTAGAAGTGGCCATTAATACCTTTTTAAATGATAAAACGATTGAACTTGTGAATATTTATTATCAAACAAGCCATTTTTATGCTGGAAATGAACAACTTTTTTCCTTTAGTGCTTTGATTTTGTATAAAACAGGCGAAAAATAGTTTAGAATATTTATTTTTTTCGAAAATATGATTTGTTTAGCGATGTTATTATTTTTGTTTTATCATAGAGGTAAAGGAATTATAAGGAGTTTTATTATGGAATTTAAAGATATTGATTTACAAAATATAGCGAAAGAAAGTATTCAAATTATTGGGGCAGAGTTGAAAAGGAGAAGGATTAATCAATCTCAAACATTAGTTAATTTGAGTAATGTATGCAGTGTTAGTTACATATCAAAAATTGAAAACGGGAAAATTATACCTAAGCTTCATGTTTTAAAAGAACTATGCGAAGAACAAGGTATTACAGATGAGGAACTAGAGACATTATTAAGGGTTGATGAATTAATTGAGGCTGCTATTGAAGCTTTATTTTGGGGGAAGAAAGATAAAATAGGCGAAATTTATAAAAAGGTATATACATTTGATAATTATAAAGTAAATTTAATTAAAATAATGTATGAAATGACATATTTTCATTGGGACATTGTAAATAAATTGTTAAATTCGATATATATAATTAGAGATAATATATCAGAACGCGATTTTTATTTATTTAAATGTTTGTCGATGTGTTATGAAAACGCGATGTGTAATTATCCTAGCGTATTTGAAATTTATAACGAAATGAACTTTTGTAAAGATGAATATTTGCTTGCGATGGCATCTAAAGAATTATTTGTAGCAATTGCTAAATATGGTTTAGAAAATCCTTCACTCGCATATCAAGAATATAGTAATAGATATCATGCTTTATTTAATTATTCAAATGAAATGGCATATGATTTATTAGTAGAAACATTAGTTAAAGCCAATTACCGGATTCCACAAACTTTAAAAAAGAGTTTAAAAAATCCTTTAAAATTACAATATTGTTTAGTATCAAATGATTTAATGGAAATGGAAGAATTGTTAAAGGTTTATAAGCCAACAAAATTTGAAGCGTTATTGATTGCTACTTATAAAAAGGATTATGCGGTTGCAGAGGAAGCTTATAAGAAGTTACAACTAAATAAACTTTGTGCAAAAGATATCTTGATTGCTAATTATTGTAATTTAATTAATAAAGGTAATGATGAAGACTTAGCTACATTTATTATTCAAACAGCGATTCCTTACGCTTTAAAAGAAAATGATGGATTGTTATTTAAAATGTTATTATCTAAATTATCAAATATCTCATTTTCAGTTGGAAAATATAAAACAGTAGTTATGATGAATTTGACATATTTTAAAATGTTAGAAAGATGTGGCAAATGTTTGCTTTAGTAGTAATTGATAGATTACTGATTTTTGATTTAACTAAACATTATGGATTTTACTTAATTAATGATGTTAATTTAGATGGGTATTTATATGTATTAGATTATGAAATTGTATTAGAACATTATAAAAATAACTATTTTGATGCTGATTTAAAATTAATTGAACAATATTCAAACTTTTTATTTAGAGTATGTCTAAATTATTTAAAGGATTTACAGCTTGTTTAATATTTATTTTATTTTTTATTTGTACTCCTAAAACGAATGCGACTTATGCTTATTTTGTTTGGGAAAAGACTGAGATAGTGGTGCCTGTTTTTTCTAATTTGGATGAGTACAAAGATGATTATGTAGTTAGACTTTATGTTGATGGTGTAGAGTCTTTTGATTTTACTGTTGAAGCGGAGGTAAATTGTTCGACATTTTCAACAGTCTTAACGCATACAATAGGAAAATATACGGTCTATTATAAAGCTTATAGCAAAAATAATTATGTTAGTAGTATGATGCCAATTATATTTAATGTCGTAGATGTTACTAGGCCAACTATAAAAATAAATGAGGATCCTGTTGTGGTTCAATATGGACATTCTTTGGCTGATTATGATTGGTATGAAATAGCCGATGATATTTCAAAGGTAGATGAGTTGAGTGTTTTTATTGATGATAGTTGTGTTATTTATAATACAGTAGGTACTTATCCAGCTACAATTAAAGTTACAGATTTAACTGGTAATTTTACTGAAGTAGATTTTAGCGTGAAGGTGATTGATACCGAAAAACCTAAAATATTGATTTTAAAACCTCTTGAATTTAGTTATGGTGAACAGATAGATGTCAGCCAGTATTTCTTGTGTAAAGATAATTACAATAATGATATTACTCATTTATTAGAAATAAGTGCTTTAGATACTTTAAAACTTGGAAAACAAGAAATATTATTAAGTGTTACTGATTATTCAAATAATTCAAATCAGGTTTTAGTTGAAGTGGTTGTTGTAGATAAGATTAAACCAGTTTTAATTTTAACTCAGCAAGAGATCACTTTGGATATTTGTTATTATAAGGAATATAATTGGGATTATTTTTTTGATTATGTTTACCTTTTGAGTGATAATTATTCTAAGGTTGAAAATATTATTTTAAAAATTGATATAAGTGATTTAAAGGAAGAAGTTGCAGATTTTAATGTTTATTTTACTGCACTAGATGAGAATAACAATAAAATTAATAGTGAACTTTTAGTCAAATTGCGTGAGTTTGTTGGACCACAAATAATTGGTGATGATTATTTCACATTAGAAGTAGGAAGTGAAGTTGATTTATCTTCTTTTGTAGAAGTAGTTGATGAGTATGATGTTGATGTTGCTGATAGATTAATAATTGATAGTTTTGATTTTGATATTAACGAAGTGGGAATATATGAGGTAAAGTATACTTGTTTTAATACAAGCGGAATTTATAGTGAAAAGATAATAACAATTGAAGTAGTAGATAGTTTTAATGAGATTGTTGAAGAAAAAGATAATATTATGGTTGATTTAGTTAAGTCTGATTTATTTAAGTATTTTGTATTAGGAATAGTTGTAGTAACGTCTTTAATTATTGTTTTTAAAAAGAAAAAGATTAAACACT
Organism: uncultured Anaeroplasmataceae bacterium; assembly: GCA_964606905.1. Lineage (GTDB taxonomy): Bacteria > Bacillota_I > Bacilli_A > Acholeplasmatales > Anaeroplasmataceae > CAZSIA01. The sequence continues at coordinate 4,135 of CAZSIA010000096.1, forward strand.
AGAGTTTAACGTGCTCATATGCTATAATCTATATCATGAAAAGGTGGATTTTTTGAAATGATTGGATTTGTATATGGTCAAACTGAATATTCATTATTAGAAAACGCAATTCATTTAGATGATTATATTAATCATGCGGTGAATAATGAGTTTTCTTTTTTGACTATAACTGATACAAATTTATATGGCCATTATAAATTTTATAAAAAGTGTAAGGCAAATAATATAAAGCCTATTATTGGTTTAGAAGTTAGAATTAAGTCTTTTTATGAAAGTAAAAACTGCATTTTATTATATGCAAAAGATAAAGCGGGTTATCAAAATTTATTACGTATTTCAACTTATCAAGAAATAAATGGATTTGTTGAAGATTCATTTATTAAAGAAAATAGTAAAGGGTTATTTTTAGTTACAAGTGCGATTAATAGTGATTTTGATTATTTGATTTTCAAACAACAATATGAAGATGCTTTTATTGAATTAAATCGAATAAAAGGATTATGTGGTGAGTTTTATTTAGGTGTTATGCCATCTTGTTTTATCTATGAATCGATTTGTGATGATTTAGTAAAAATTATAAAAGACTATAATTTAAATATTTTACCAGTATCGAAATGTTCTTATTTAAAGGCGGAAGATGATATTGTTTATTTATCACTTTTAAAAATAGGCGATTCTAAAAATATGTTAAGTATTGATGATTTTCATTTAAAATCAAAAGATGAATTAGTTAATGAATTTACGGAGCATAAAGAAGCATTTGTTAATTTAGAAAAAGTTGTAGAAACAATTAGCGATGATTTGATTAGTGAAAATTATCCGCTTCCAAAATATCCTAATAAAGTTGGTATGAAAAGTTATGATTATTTATCATTGTTATGTAATAAGGGCTTAACTAAAAGATTGAATGGAACAACTAAAGATTTTAAATTATATAAAGAAAGATTAGATTACGAACTTTCAATTATCAAAAAAATGGGATATGAAGATTATTTTTTAATCGTATGGGATTTTGTTAAATTTGCTAAGAATAATGATGTTTTAGTTGGTGTAGGACGTGGTTCTGCCCCAGGTAGTTTAGTCGCTTATTCTTTAGGAATTACTGATTTAGATCCGTTAGAATACAATTTATTGTTTGAAAGATTTTTAAATCCAGAACGTATTTCAATGCCAGATATTGATATCGATTTTCCTGATGATAAACGTGATTTTGTAATTAATTATGTTAAAGAAAAATATGGTGCTGAACATGTTTGTTATATTAGTGCGTTTGGAACGTTCCAATTAAAATCATCAGTTAGAGACTTGTTTAGAATTAATGGATATGATATTAAGTACATTGAAACTGTTATACATATTTTAGAAAATAAATTTAATGAATCGGAAATAGAAAATGAGTTAAGTAATCATCCTGAACTTATTGAATTAATTAGAATTGCTAAAAAGATTGAAGGTTTGCCTAGACATATTTCTACTCATGCCGCAGGTATAATTTTAAGTGATAATTCTCTTTTGAATACAATACCTTTACGTATGGGATTAAATAATATGTA
>CAZSIA010000097.1:0-5637 GCA_964606905.1 uncultured Anaeroplasmataceae bacterium
TAATTTAAAAAATGTTAGCATTACCTTGCCAAAAAATAAGTTGATAGTAATGACAGGTTTAAGTGGAAGTGGAAAAAGTTCTTTAGCATTTGATACGATTTATCAAGAAGGTCAAAGAAGATTTGTTGAATCACTTTCTTCTTATGCGCGCCAGTTTTTAGGTGGCATGGAAAAACCAGATGTAGATTTAATTGAAGGTTTATCGCCAGCTATTAGTATTGATCAAAAAACAACTAGTAAAAATCCACGATCTACAGTTGGAACTGTAACAGAAATTTATGACTACTTAAGATTACTTTTCGCACGTATTGGTGTTCCATATTGTCCAGAACATCATACACCAATTGAAAGTCAATCAATTGAGGAAATGGTTAATAAAACTTTAGAATTACCACTTGGTACTCGTATTATGATTTGTGCTCCTACTGTTGTAAGAGAAAAAGGTACGTTTAAAAAATTAATTGATGAATATATCAAAGAAGGATATGTTAGGGCACGAATTGATAATGATATTTATGATTTAAGTGAAGTTTTAGAATTAGAAAAAAATAAAAGACATAACATTGATTTATTAATCGACCGTATCATTTTAAAAGAGGATAGTAGAAGTAGAATTGCGGAAGCGATTGAACTTGCTTGTAAAAAAGCTGATGGTAAATGTAAAGTGGTTGTTGATGGGGAAGAAGTTTTTTATTTTTCAGAACACTACGCTTGTAAATTTTGTAATTACACTATTAGTGAACTTGAACCTCGTATCTTTTCATTTAACTCTCCTTTAGGAGCTTGTAGTGAATGTCATGGTTTAGGTGCTAAATTAGAAATAAGCGAAGACTTGATTGTTAACGGTGAAAAGTCATTAAATGATGGAGCGATTTTACCTTATAAAAATGTTGAAGAAACAAATTTAAGTATTGAAGAATTGCGTCAAGTGTGTGCTCATTACAATATCGATATGGATATACCTTTTAATAAATTAAGTAACAGAGCAAAAGAAATTGTATTTTACGGTTCTAATGAAGCAATATCTTTTAAGATGCAATCAAAAAGTGGAAGAAATCACGATAAGGTTTCTTATTATGAAGGAATTGTTAATCACTTTAATCGTAGATATATGGAAACACAATCAGAGTGGATAAGAAGCTGGATTGAAGGTTATATGGTAGAGCGTGAATGTTCTTGCTGTTGCGGAGCAAGAATGAATGAACAAGTTTTAAATATTTTTATCAACGGCAAAAACATCTATGATTTATGTTTGCTATCAATAGCTCAACTAAGAGATTTTTTGATAAATTTAGAGCTTAATAATGAGCAAAAATTAATTTCTAAAAACATTATTAAAGAAGCATGTGATAGACTAGATTTCTTAATTAATGTTGGTTTAGAGTATTTAACCTTAGCACGTAGTAGTGGAACCCTTTCAGGTGGAGAGGCTCAACGCATTAGATTAGCTACTCAAATTGGTTCACGTTTAACTGGAGTTTTATATGTTTTAGATGAGCCTTCAATTGGCTTGCATCAAAAAGATAATGCGAAACTAATCAATTCTTTAAAAGAAATGCGAGATTTAGGTAATACTTTAATCGTTGTTGAACATGATGAAGAAACAATGTTAAGTGCGGATTATTTAGTTGATATCGGACCTGGTGCGGGTGTTCATGGTGGTGAGATTGTTGCGTGTGGTACACCTGAAGAGGTAATAAAAAGTAAAGAGAGTATTACAGCTAAATATTTAAGAAAAGAATTAGTTATTGAAGTGCCTGAAACTAGAAGTAAAGGTAATGGTAAATTTATCGAAATTTATGGAGCAAAAGAAAATAATCTTAAATCAATTAATGTTAAAATTCCTTGTGGTGCTATAACATGTGTAACAGGTGTTAGTGGAAGTGGAAAATCATCTTTGGTAAATGAAGTTTTATATAAAAATATGTATGTTAAACTTTATAAAGCAAAAAAAATTTATCCTGGTAAAGTAGATAAAATCTTAGGATTAGAAGTCTTTGATCGAATTATTGATATTTCACAATCACCAATCGGAAGAACACCAAGAAGTAATCCTGCTACTTATACAGGCGTATTTGATGATATTCGTGAATTATTTTCAAAAACAAACGAAGCAAGAGCTCGTGGATATGATAAAGGTCGCTTTAGTTTTAATGTTAAAGGAGGAAGATGCGAAGCCTGTTGGGGTGATGGTGTTAAGAAAATTACAATGAATTTCTTACCTGATGTATATGTGCGATGTGAAGTTTGTGAAGGTACAAGATATAATCGCGAAACTTTAGAAGTTAAATATAATGAAAAAACAATAGCGGATATCTTGGATATGACGATTGAAGATGCTTTAGTTTTCTTTGAAAATCATTTGAAAATCAAAACTAAGTTGCAGGCGTTATTTGATGTTGGATTAGGATATTTAAAGTTAGGCCAATCATCTACGGAACTTTCTGGTGGTGAAGCTCAAAGAATTAAATTAGCTTCTGAACTTCAAAGTAAGATTAGTGAAAAAACTTTATATATTTTAGATGAACCTACAACTGGGCTTCATATTGATGATATAAAGCGTTTGATGGTTATGATTAATCGTTTACGTGAAGGTGGAGCGACGGTTATTATTATTGAACATAATTTGGATGTTATTAAACTTGCCGACTATATTGTCGATTTAGGACCTTGCGGAGGCGAGTTAGGTGGAAATCTGATTTTTGAAGGTACTCCAGAAGATTTAGTTAAAGTAAAAGAGAGCGCTACTGGTGAGTACTTAAAGGCTTATTTGAAGTGATAGGAGAATGAGGAAAATGGGTAAAAAAATAACAATTAAAGAGTTAGTTGGTGCTGTTAGCCTTGATGTTTTAGCTGGAAAAGAAGGGTTAAATAATATTATTGATGATGTTGAAATTACTTTTCCTTGGTTAGAATTTGCGGGTATTTTAAATTATTTTTATTCGAATAAAATCAACTTAGTAAGTTCAAAAGAAGCTACATATTTGAAAGAAATTGGTGAAGAATTAGCTAAAGAAAGAGTAGAAGTTTTATTTAAACATAATCCAAGTGCGTTTGTATTTTCTAAAAATGTTAGTGTTCCTGATTACTTTATTGAATTTGGTAATATATATAATGTTCCAATTTTAAAAAGTCAATTACGAACAACATCCTTAAACTCAAAAATGTTTGGATTCTTATGTTCACGTTTATCACCAAAAATAAGTGTTCATGGCGTTTTATTAGATATTAATGGAATGGGAACTTTAATTATTGGAAAAAGCGGAATTGGAAAAAGCGAAACAGCCTTAGAATTGGTAAAAAGAGGACATCAATTAATATCCGATGATAGAGTAGAAATTTATGAAAAAGAAGTTGGTGTTTTAATTGGTGAAGCACCAGAACTTATTGCTCAATACCTTGAAGTTCGTGGTGTAGGTATCGTAAATGTAATGCATATGTTTGGTGCTGGTGCTTATCGTGAAAATAAAAAGATCCGTTTAGTTATCGAATTAGAATTATGGGACAAAGATAAAAATTATGATCGTTTGGGATTAAATCCTGAAAAGGTTACATATTTTAATACTGAACTTCCTAAAATTGTAATTCCAATTTTACCTGGAAGAAATAACGCAGTATTAGTTGAAGCGGCAGCGATGAATCAAAAATTAAAATATTTAGGTTTAGATGGGGCTAAAACTTTAACAGAAAAAATTGGAAAAATTACGAGGGGTGAGGCGGATGCTTTATAATTCTTTTTTAGATTTTGATAGTAAATATTTTTTAGAAATTGGAAATTTACGAATTGCTTGGTATGCTGTATGTATTTTAACTGGTATTATTTTTGCGTGCGTGTTAGGTGTAAAAGAAGCAAAAAGATTCGGCATTTCATCTAATCTTATTTTAGATGGAGTATTGATTTGTGTGCCACTTGCGATTGTTGGCGCACGCTTATATTATGTTTTTACTAGTTGGAGTCATTTCTATTTACCAAACGATTTATGGGGGACTTTCTTAAATGTTATCGGTTATTCTGAAACACAAGGTTTTAGATTAGAAGGCTTGGCGATTAATGGTGGAATAATTGTAGCAATTGTTTTTGTTATTATTTACTGTAAGGTAAGAAAAATAAATGTTTTTCAAATTTTTGATTTATTAGCGCCCGGATTATTAATTGGACAAATCTTTGGTAGATGGGGTAATTTCTTTAACCAAGAAGCACATGGACCTGAAATAACTGCCGCTACTGAATGGATTACTAATTTTATTCCAAACTTTATTATGGATAAAATGTACTTTTATGATAGTAGTTTAGGACAAACTGCCTTATGGCATCCAACATTTTTATACGAAAGTATGTGGAATTTAATTGCATTAATTCTTATATTAGTTTCGCGTAGAAAAAATAAGCATCAAAGAATTGGTGATTGTATTTGTTTCTATTTAATATGGTACGGATTAGGTAGAGCCTTAATTATTGAACCACTACGAATGGACCCACTTTTATTTATTGAAAGCGTTGGTATGGATGTGTTGTTTAACAGAGTAAATGTTGTGATTAACTTGTTACTTGCAGTTGTTGGAATTTTATGGTTAGTTTTAAAACATACTGTCTTTAAAGAACCATATTATATTGAAGTGCAAAAAGAAATAAAAGAGAAAAAAATTGACGGAGTTATTTGTCGTTTAGATGAAACGTTAGTAACTGTAAATAAGTTACTTGAAAATTGCTATTACTATACAGTTAAAGAACTTAAAGGCATTGAACTTACAGATGATGAACTTACAACTCTTGTTGAAAAAGAACCAAATGATTATTTTGAAAGCGAAGAAGCTATTTTATTCTTTAATAAATATTTTGAGAATCATTTAAATCAAATGCAGGTTGTATTAGATTGTAAAGCTTTGTTTAAGACTTTATTTATTCATGATTATCATGTAGCTGTAGTTAGTAAATATAGCAAAAAGACAGTTGAATATATTTTAGAAGTTTTAAAAATTACTAAATATGTTTCAATTATTATTGATAAAGATTTAACGAACGATCCTTTAAATGAAGCATTAAAAGCAGTTAAAGACGCAAAAAATATTTTAGTTATTTCAGCTAAAGCTAATGATATTGAATTTGCAAATAAAAACAATTTTGCATCTTGTTTGATTTATTATGGTAAAGAAATTGATTTGGCTATGGAAAAAGGACCAACGTATGTTATTAATAAAATTAGTCAATTAGATAATGTGATTATCGAATAGGATGGTGGGTTTATGTCTTTTGCAAGTTTATGCAAAGAAGAATTAATGAAGAAAAAAAGAAATATGGTTGAAAATAAAGCACTTATTTTAGGAATGATACTTTCAGGAGCTAAAATTAATGAAGCTGAGTTTGTCTTTTCTTCTGTTAATCCTGATATTGCTAAGTATTTTGTATTCTTGTTAAAAAGAGTATATAAATATGAATCAAATATTGAAGAAGCAAATATTCAATCATCTAAATTCTTGCATACTTACAATGTTTCTTGTAGCGGAGCATTAAGTATTATGGAAGATTTAGAAATCCATACTTTTGGTGAATTTAAAAAACAAATAGAAGAAAGTGATAATTTAACAGCTTCTTATATTTGTGGTGCTTTTCTAGCAAGAGGTTCAGTTAATGACCCT
>CAZSIA010000098.1:0-5631 GCA_964606905.1 uncultured Anaeroplasmataceae bacterium
GTGCTGCAACTAGAGCTGCACTTGGAAAAGGTCATAAGGTTTATGGTGTTTATGATGGGTATAAAGGACTTATTGAAGGTAAATTTGAAAAATTTAATCGTTCTGATGTGAGTGAAACCTTAAACCGTGGTGGTACAATTTTAGGTACTGCAAGATTGCCAGAATTTAATCAAATTGAAATCCAAAAATTAGCTGTTAAACAATTAGAAGCTCGTGGAATTGATGGAGTTATTTGTATTGGTGGAGACGGTACATATCGTGGGGCTAAAGCTCTTACTGAATTTGGTATTAAATGTATTGGTATTCCTGGTACAATTGATAATGATATTGCTTCAACTGAATTAACAATTGGTTTTTCAACTGCATTAAATACTGCAGTAGATGCAATCGATAGACTTCGCGATACTTCATCATCACATCAAAGATGTTCTATTATCGAAGTAATGGGTCGTAGATGTGGAGACTTAGCTTTATATTCAGGTATTTGTTGTGGAGCTGAATATATTATTACTGCTGATACTGGTTTTGATAAACAAGCTTTATTAGAATCATTAAGAGAAAATAGATTAGAAGGTAGAAGACATGCTATCGTTGTAATCAGTGAAAATATTTGTGATGTTCATGCGTTGGCTCAAGAAGTTGAAGAATATACTGGTTATGAATGTCGTGGAACAATTTTAGGATATGTTCAACGCGGTGGTTGTCCTACACCTGAAGACCGTCTACTTGCGAGTCGTATGGGTGCTTATGCAGTAGATTTATTAGAACAAGGAGTTTTTGGCTGTGCCATTGGAATTAGACATAACGAGTTATATCATATGCCTTTCGATGAGGCCTTAACTAAATCTAAATCTAGTAAGGAATTATTAGCTTTAGTTTCAAAAATTCAATAAAAAATAATATATATAAGGAGAAAAATAATGAAAAAGACAAAAGTAGTATGTACTATTGGACCAGCATCTGAACAAAAAGAAATGTTAGTTAAATTAATTAACGCTGGTATGAACTGTATGCGTATGAACTTTTCTCATGGTGATCATGAAGAACAAGGATTCCGTATTAAAAACGTTAAAGCTTTAAACGAAGAAATGGGATGGAATATTGGTATTGCATTAGATACTAAAGGACCAGAAATTCGTACAGGTTATTTAAAAGATGACAAACCAGTTGAATTAAAAGCTGGTGAAATTATCCGCATCACTATGGATTATTCTTATTTAGGTGATGAAAAGAAAGTTGCTATTTCTTATGCGGGTTTATATGATGACTTAGAAGTAGGTTCAACTGTTTTATTTGAAGATGGTAACATCAATTTAACAGTTATTGAAAAAGATGCTGAAAACCGTGAATTAGTTTGCCGTATCAACAATAACCGTAAATTAAAGAATAAACGTAACTGTGATATTCCTGGTGCTATTTTAAATATGCCATTTATCACTCAAAAAGAAATCGACGATATCAAATTTGGTACTGAACAAGGCGTGGATTTCGTATTTGCATCATTCGTTCGTCGTGCTGAAGATGTATATGCTTTACGTAAATTATTAGCTGATAACAATAACACTCATATGAAAATTATCGCTAAGATTGAAAACCAAGAAGGTGTTGACAACATGGATGAAATCATTGACCTTTGTGATGGTGTAATGGTTGCTCGTGGTGACTTAGGTGTTAACGTTGATCCATGTGATATGCCTCAATTACAAAAAGAAATTATCGCAAAATGTCAAGCTGCTGGTAAATATGTAATTACTGCAACTCAAATGTTAGACTCTATGATCGTTAACCCACGTCCAACACGTGCTGAAGTTACTGACGTTCATAATGCAGTATTAGATGGTACTGGTGCTACAATGCTTTCTGGTGAATCTGCTCAAGGTGATTGGCCATATGAAGCAGTAGATTACATGGCTAGAATTGATGAAGTAGCTGAAGACTACATCGATTATGATGAAATGATCGAAAACGCAATTTGGGGTAGCCAAGAAGGTGATGATTTAGCTTCTATTGCTTGTGCTGTTGCAAAAATGGCATTAGAATATGATGCTGAAGCAATCGTTGCTGAAGGTAGTGTAGAATTTGCTATGAAATTAAGCGCATTCCGTCCTTGCTTAGATGTATTCTATGGTGTTCCTACACGTGATGAAGCAAGATTATTATCATTAGCATGGGGTATCCAAGCTGTTCATGGTGATATGGAAGCTGCAATGGCTGTTGCTACTGAAAAAGCTCAATTAGAAAAAGGTTCTAAAGTATTAAAAGTTACTGAAAACGGTGTAAGCGTAGTAGTATTATAAGAAATAGATTAATAAGAAGAAATTGTCCAAAATGGTGTAATAACTATTTTGGATTTTTCTTTATAAAATTTAAGTGTTGTGATAAGATATAAATGAGGTGAAAATGATGTTTACATACAATACTCCAACAAAGTTAATTATTGATTGTGATATCTTAAAATTAGGCGAAATAATTAAATCATATGGATATAAAAATGTATTATTTCTATATGGTGGAGGTTCAATTAAAAAGATTGGCCTTTATGATGAAGTAATTAATTCATTAAATAATAGTAGGATTAATTATATAGAAGTAAGTGGTGTTGAACCTAATCCTAAATTAAGTTTTGTAAGAGATGTTTTAGCTAAAAATTATGAGTTTGATATGATTTTAGCTGTTGGTGGAGGAAGTGTAATTGATACCGCTAAAAGTATTGCCGTATCTTATAAGAGTGGTGTTGATCCGTGGAAATTTAATTCTCATGAAGTTATTCCAACTAAATCTATGCCAGTGGGTGTCGTTCTTACAATTTCAGCCGCTGGTAGTGAAATGAGTAGTTCATGCGTAATTACCAATGAAGAGTTGAAAATCAAACAAGGATTTAATTCTGAAGTTAATAGACCTCTTTTCGCAATTATGAACGCAGAGTATACTTATTCGGTGAATAAATATCAAACAGCTTGTGGAATTGTTGATATTATGATGCATACACTTGAAAGATATATATCACTTGAAGAAAGTATGCTTGCGGATGAATTTGCGATTGGGTTATTAAAAACTGTTGTTAAAAACGGTAAAATAGCCTATGCTAATCCTATTGATCATCAAGCAAGAAAAGAGTTGATGTTAGCCTCATCTTTTGCTCATAATGGTCTAACTCATGTCGGTAGAAGTTACAAACTTAGAGCACATATGTTTGAACATATAATTTCTGGTTTTTATGATAATGTAACACACGGAGCGGGACTTGCTATTGTTTGGCCAGCCTACTGTAAATATGTGTATAAAAATCCTTTACTTACGCCACTTTTTGCAAGACTTGCTTATGAATTGTTTAATGTAGAAAAAACAGTTAATGTTGAAGTTGATGCCTATTTAGGAATAATAAAGATGGAAGAGTTTTTTAAAGAATTAGGTATGCCTATAAGATTAGAAGATGTAAATATCGACATTAGTAATTTAGAACCATTCGCTTTAGCTTTGACAAAAAATAAAACAGTAATTATAAGAGATGTTGTTGATATTGATTACGAAGTAGCAAAAGCTATTTTTAGCTTAATGTTTAGCGAGGGAAATTAATATGAAATACTACGCGGTTAAAGTAGGAAGAAATAAAGGAATCTACAACAGTTGGGAAGAATGTAAGATTCAGGTTGAAGGTTTTGAAGGAGCATTATACAAATCTTTTTTAAATTTAGAAGAAGCTCAAAGTTATTTATTTGATGAAAAAAAAGAAGCGAAAGTAACAGGGACTGTTGCTTATGTTGATGGTTCATTTAAAGAAGAAACTAATGAATATTCATTTGGAGTAGTTTTACTTCATGAAGGAAATGAATATCATTTTAAAAAGAGTTTTCCAACGGATGAACTTTCTAGTATGCGAAATGTCGCTGGTGAAATTAAAGGTGCAGGTTTTATCATTTTATATTGTTTAAATAGAGGAATTAAAAAACTTACTATTTATCATGACTATGAAGGTGTGAGTAAATGGTATGAAAATGAGTGGAAAGCAAATCTATATGGAACAAAAAAATATCAAGAATTTGCATTCGATGCAAAAACGAAAATTGATGTAAAATTTGTTAAGGTTAAAAGTCATTCAAATGATCACTATAATGATATAGCGGATCGTTTGGCAAAAGAAGCGTTAGGAATTAGGTAGAATCATTTCTACCTTTTTTAATACCCATTGGTAATCAGAGTGTTTATATGTTATGTTTTTGTGTTTTTCTTCATCCTCTAATCCTTTCCCTACAATTACTACTACACTACTTTTATTGTTAAGTTCTAAAGCTTTTGAAATAGCATTTTTTCTATTTAATTCAATAATGTATGTGGTATTAACTATTCCTAAACTAATATCGAGTATGATATCTAATATTGCTTCATTTTTTGGATCTTCTGATGTTAAAATTATTGTTTTACAATATTTGTTTGCTACTTTTCCAAGATATTTTCTTTTACTTTTATCTTTTTCGCCTTGAGAACCTAAAACTAATATTATATCTTTATCTTTATATATTTCTTTAATTGTTAATAGTAAGTTTTCTAACGCGTTTGGAGTGTGGGCGAAATCAATAACAATATTTTCATTAACTACACAAAATCTTCCACTTGGTGATTTTAAGTTTTTAAATGTAAAAATATCAATATTAAATAGATAACTAATTGCGGCATGAACTGATAGAAAATTATAGATATTATATACACCTACAAAAGGAATTTTGTAGTAATATGTTTTTTGGTTATTTAATAGGAAAATTTTTGTATTATCTTTTTCTAAAGTGAAGGTTAATGTGCGAATTTTTCCTTTATGTAAGCCGTAATTTATACTATTTTTATTTGAAAGTTTTTTACCATATTCGTCTTCAATATTTGTTATTAATTTTCCGTTTGATTTAAGTAATTTTAATATTTTCTTTTTAGAATTAAAATAATTTTCCATTGTTTTATGAGTGTTTAAATGTTCATGTGAAAGATTAGAAAAAACAACTAAATCAAATTTAATTCCAGTGAGTCTTTTATTTAATAAACCTTCGCTTGATGCTTCTAAGATGATATATTTTATTTTTTTGTCATTTGCTATTTTAAAGCATTCTAAGACGGTCTCTATATCAGGTGTAGTGTTATTTGTTTTTATTATTTCATTATCATAAATTATTCCTAAAGTTCCTATGTATAATGCTTTGTATCTTTCAGTAATTACATCATATAACATTTTTGCTATTGTTGTTTTTCCATCTGTTCCGGTTACACCAATTACTGTAAAATCATTCATGTTAATATTATTTATTTTTTGATAATGATAACTGAAAAAATATTTGATGTTATTAACTTCTAAATTATTAATATTTAGGTTGTTTTTTTGCGGAGAAACTATTAATGAAGCTTTGTTTTTGATTGCTTCTAGGATGTATTCTTGTTTGTTATCTATACTTACAAATATTGAATTTTCTTTTACTTTTTTTGAATTTGTTGTTATGTATGTGTAATTTTTAATATTCATGTTATCACCAATAATATTTTAAATATCTTATTGATATTTATACTAAATATGATTTTTTCGTTTAATTTTGTAAAAATTAATATATAATAAAAGATGAAGGAATGGTTTTATGAAATTCGAATTAGTAT
>CAZSIA010000099.1:0-5580 GCA_964606905.1 uncultured Anaeroplasmataceae bacterium
TAAAATAGGCAAATCTTTGCCGAAAGTCAATTATAAAATTAATTGACCTTTGTTCTTTTATTGTATTTATTTAATAATTCTCCAAAACGTTGAAAATGGATTACTTCACGTTCTCTTAAGAATGAAAGTGGCGCTAATACATCAGGGTCGTTGGTTAAATCCATCAACCTTTCATATACAATTCTCGCTTTTTCTTCAGCAGCTAGGTTTTCTGTCAAATCGACAATCGGGTCACCTGAAACTGCAAACAGCATTGTTGAAAATGGAACTCCATTTACATCAACTGGAAACATATTTTTACCATGTTCGACATAATTTCCTTCGATGCCTAAAGTTTGTAATTCCTCAACAGTGGCTCCTTCGGTAAGTTGCAATACGATAGTATTTATCATTTCGATATGCGCTAATTCTTCTGTGCCAATATCAGTTAGTAATGCTTTTCCTTCATCAGTAGGCATTGTATATCGCATTGTTAAATAACGTAAAGCGGCACCTAATTCACCAGCATAGCCTCCGAATTGTGTTATAATCATTTTTGCTAGACGTGGATTTTTATTTTTAATATTAATTGGTAACATTAATCTTTTTTCATATGACCACATTAAAATCGATCCTCCCATGGCCAGGGTCCTGTAATATATGATTCATTACTTATTGCATCAATTGTTAATGGTGCAAAATTAGAATTGTAGTATTCTATTAATTTAGTTAATTCAGTTTTGAAAGTATTGATTAAGGATTTTGCTCTTTCATTTGTTTGATGTGTATTTAAAAACAAATTTATGTCAGTTATTAGAAAAGAATAAATATTAATTAAAGCTAAAATATTTTGTCTTGGGCTACTTCCTTTTAATATTTTATTTGTTTCATATTTATATGGAATATATAAATTTGCAAAACTACTTCCTCTGGCTAATGCAGTTTCTAATGGAACCAATGTCAAAAGTTCTTGGTTTTCTATATTTATTTGTGCTAACATTTTATTTACCTCCTTTTTTAAAGTATGCTTTTTTGTGTTTTTTGGATAGGCTTTGAATAATTATATAGAAAATTTAATTTTTTTTTGATAATATATTTATAAGGAGTGATTAGAAATGTTTTGTAGAAAATGTGGGAAAGAAATTCCAAATGATGCATCATTTTGTCCATTTTGTGGAGAAACAGTTAATTTCAATGGTACATATTCTGAGGTTAAGGCAGAAAAAAAGATAACTTTCAAAGAGGCGGTTGCTATTATATTTAACCGAATTTTTGTTTTTAATGGAAGAACTGGTCAAAGGGAATTTAATTATGGATTTTTATTTTTGATTATTATTTGTTCGATTTTATCAATGATTTTAATTATGCCTGAGTCACAGCGTTTAGCTGGTGAAATATTGGCTAATGGTCTTAATGATGCCACGATGAATGATTATCTTAATTCATTTATTTCGAAAGATATATTACATTTTTCAAATATATACAGTGTTGGAGCTGCAATAATTTATAGTGTATTTTTAGTAGCACCAGTTTTTAGAAGAATGATTGATACAGGGAAGAGTAAACAAGTTGCGATGATGTGTGCAATTTTATTTGTAGTTAGCGAACTAGCCTGCAGTAATATTTTATTTTGTTTACTTCCAGATGGTGTTTATAGTAATATTGTCTTTGTATTAGATCTTTTAAGTGTTGTAAATTTGGTTATAATTTTAATGTGTGTGTTTGGGAAATCAAAAGAAATATATTAAAAATAAAAAATGGCTCGAATCTGAACCATTTTTTTAAAAGTATGGATTATTCTTCAACGATTGCACCTGTAGGGCAAGCAGCGTCGCAAGCTCCACAGTCAATGCATAAAGAACCATCTACAACATAAATGTCACCTTCAGAAATAGCTCCTACTGGACATTCAGCAGCGCATGCACCACAAGCGATACAGCTATCTGTAATAACTCTAGGCATAATGTACTCCTCCTATCATCTTCTTGATATTATTTTATCACTCGGTATATTTTTTGTAAAGTCGTTTTAATTAATTAATTTGTATAATTATACATTTGTCTTATCTTGTAGTTTGTTCTATTTTAAATTAGTTTATTTGGTAGTTTTGTATTTTAAAATTGAAACATTACTATAGTGAATACATGTTGAAATTTCATTTTGTTTAATGTATAATAGCATTGATATTTGTTAAGGAGGTTGTGCATTATGATGGAAATCGCAATTGTGTGGTTTGTATTAATTATTGTTGGTTCAATTTTAGTAGGTGGTGTAGTTGGATTCTTTATTAGTCGAAAAGTTTTCAAAAATTATTTAGAAAAGAACCCACCAATTAATGAAAATATGATTAGAGCTATGATGAGCCAAATGGGTAGAAAACCATCTGAAAAACAAGTTAAACAAGTTATGGCCGCAATGAATGCTGCTAAGTAAAAAAAAACGTTGTTCAAATTTTTAGTGAACAACGTTTTATTATGCATTTTTCTTTTTTTTGAATGAATGTTCGGTTCCGTTAAGAATTCTTTTGTAATTTGGAATATGTTTGAGTATTATTAGTACAACTAATATTGTTAAAAATAGACAAGTATAGATGTTGTTGCTAATAATGTTTCCGTAAAGAATAAAAGAGGTTATCCAAGCGGCGATTGTCGCAGAAGAACTTGAGATTGAAACTATACCGGTGATTAGCATTAAAATTAAGAATACAATTAAAGCTGCTAAAGCTGCCCAAGGTACTATTACTAATATAACTCCTAAAGATGTAGCAACAGCTTTTCCACCTTTAAATTTAATGTAAATTGGAAAACAATGGCCAATAACGGCTGCTATTCCGTATACGACGTATAAACTATCGCCATTTATTACAAATGGATTATACCACACGCCATTTGCTTCTAGTATATATATTATGAGAATGATAAACATTCCTTTGATTATATCGCATGCTGCTGATAGTAATCCTAATTTTAAACCTAAGGTTCTTATTGCGTTAGTAGAACCGATATTTCCACTGCCATTTTTTCTTAAGTCTTTTCCTGTAGTTTTTCCAATTATTAATCCGAATGGGATTGAACCTATTAAATAAGACAGAATCAATAATAAAATTGCAATAATCATATTACCATCTTCCTTCCAAATTATATTATAGATGTTAATATTTTATTTTCAAGGTATTTTGGTTTTATTTTTTTTGACAAAATTCGAAAAAAGTCTAAAAAAAATTTTTTTAATGTTTACAAAGTAAACATTAAATGTTATAATTATAATGCAAATTTTTAAAAATTAGGTATAATATATAAAGCCTGATTTTTTAGTATGATTAGGAGTTGATATTATGGCAAAAACAACATATAATGATGATTCCATACAAATACTTGAAGGGTTAGAAGCGGTTCGAAAAAGACCAGGGATGTATATTGGGTCTACTGACGCTCGTGGCCTTCATCATTTAGTATGGGAAATTGTAGATAACGCAGTTGATGAAGCATTAGCTGGTTATGGTAGAGAAATAACTGTTCAAATCAATAATGATAATTCAATTAGAGTAATCGATAATGGACGTGGAGTACCATGTAATGTTCACTCTAGTGGTAAGAATACAATTGAAGTTATTTATACTGTTTTACATGCTGGTGGTAAATTTTCTAGTGAAAATGGTTATAAAGTTTCAGCAGGTTTACATGGTGTTGGTAGTAGTGTAGTTAATGCACTTTCTAGTTGGTTAGAAGTAGATTCTTACCGTGATGGAAAAATTCATCATATGCGTTTTGAACGTGGTGGAAAACCAGTAGGTAATATGCAAATTACTGGTACCACACGCCGAACTGGTACAACAATAACTTTTAAACCAGATCCTAAAGTATTCTCTACTACTTTATATAATTATGACACTATTAAGGAACGTTTGAGAGAAACAGCCTTTTTAATTAAAGGTTTAAAAATGATTTTAATTGATAAACGTTCAGGAAAACAAGAAGAATTCTTATATGAAAATGGTATAAGTGAATATGTAAGTTTATTAAATAATAAAAAGATGAAATTACATGATGTTTGTTTTCTAGAAGGAAAAGGTAATAATATCGAAGCAGAGGTTGCTTTACAATTCACTACTAGTGATAGTGAAAATGTTATTTCTTTTGTAAATAACGTTCGCACTCATGATGGCGGATCTCACGAAGTTGGATTTAGAAGTGGATTAACAAAAGCTGTTAATGATTATGCCCGTAAAAATGGTCTTTTAAAAGAAAAAGAATCAAATTTAGAAGGAACAGATATTCGTGATGGTATTACGGTAGTTGTTTCTGTAAGAATTCCAGAAAACATTTTAGAATTTGAAGGACAAACTAAAGCAAAACTAGGTACTCCTGTTGCAAAAACTACAGTAGATCAAATTGTTTATGATCAATTTTCTTATTATTTAATGGAAAATAAAGCACTTGCTGAACAAATTGTTAAAAATGCAATTCGTAATCAAAAAGCACGTGAAGCTGCTAGAAAAGCTAGAGAAGAAGTAAGAGAAGGTAAGAAAGCAAAAAAACAAGAAGTAAATTTAAGTGGTAAACTTTCTCCTTGTCAAGGTCATAACAGAGCAATTAATGAGTTATTTTTAGTCGAAGGTGATTCTGCTGGTGGTAGTGCAAAACAAGGTAGAGACCGTCGTTTCCAAGCAATTTTACCTTTACGTGGTAAAGTGTTGAATACGGAAAAAGCTAAAGAAGAATCTATTATGAAAAATGAAGAAATTGCAACTATGATCCATACTATTGGAGCTGACTATGGTATTAATTTCGATTTAAAGAAATGTAATTATGATAAAATTATTATCATGACCGATGCCGATGATGATGGTGCGCATATTCAAGTATTATTAATTACTTTCTTCTTTACATTTATGAGACCTTTAGTAAAAGCAGGTAAATTATATCTTGCGATGCCTCCTTTATATAAAGTTGTTGTAAAAGAAAAGAAAAAAGATGTAGTTAAATATGCTTATACTGATGCTGAACTTAATGATTTAAGTAGAAGATATCAAGTAGTTAATATCCAACGTTATAAAGGGTTAGGTGAAATGAACGCTGACCAATTATGGGATACAACAATGAATCCTGCCACAAGAACTTTAGTAAGAGTTATGGTGGATGATGAAACTGAAGCGGAAGCAGAAAAACGTATTACTGTTTTAATGGGTGATGAAGTGGGCCCTCGTCGTGAATGGATTGATACGCATGTTTCATTTACTTTAGAAGATGATTATGTTGTAAGTAGACAGGAAGGTGATGAATGATGGCTACAAAAGATAAGCTAGATGAATTTATTACACATCAAATACTTAATGAATCTTTAGAAGATATTGTTGGTGAGCGTTTTGGTCGTTATTCAAAATATATCATTCAAGATCGTGCAATTCCTGATGTGAGAGATGGTTTAAAGCCAGTACAACGTCGTATTTTATATGCGATGTATTTACTTAAAATGTTTTCTTCTTCACCATTTAAAAAGAGTGCTCGTATTTGTGGTGAAGTAATGGGAAAATTTCACCCACATGGCGACTCTAGTATTTACGATGCTTTAGTAAGAATGAGTCAAACATGGAAGATGGGT
>CAZSIA010000100.1:0-5574 GCA_964606905.1 uncultured Anaeroplasmataceae bacterium
TGCGTCATAATTTATTCTCTTATCACTACTAAACAAACTAACAACTTCTAACATATGAACATCAATAGGAATATAACTAAAATTTATATTAATTGGATATTTATTAAAACAATCTTTACAAGTATAAAACTTTTTAGTTCTAAATAAATCTTTAAGTCTTCTAGGTTCATTAAAAAACTTCCCACATATTAAACATTCCATCCCCACTTAATCTCCTTCATCTATATAATTACAAAGAAAATAATAAGAACTAAAAAAAAAGAAAAAAGTATGATTTCTCAAACTTTTTCAAAAGTTTTATATGATAATCTCATACTTTTCCTTCAAACTATTCAAACAATTATAACCAATCTTTCTTTCTTTTTGTAATCTTCCAACCACAATTCCAGGATGAATATTAATCTCTTTAGCAAATTCAATCACACTGTTTTCTGTAAAGGAAGTTAATTGATTTAATTTTACAGAAGGTATTAATATTTCCCTTGCAAAAAGATCTGCTTCTAATTCTAATCTTTCTTCAGCTAAATAATTTACACTATCTTCACCAATAGTCATTTTTCTTTTTGTTTTTTGCAGAACATGTTTAAGTTCATGGAAAAAACTAAACCAAAATTTATCACTGTATGCACATCTTGTATTAAGCGCCATCATTACCTTTTCATTATTTATCCATTTTACTACTCCGTTAATATTAGCATTTTTCAGTGCAGGTAATAAAACTAACGAAACTCCACAACTACCTAAAATTTCTTTCATTTTTGGAAAAAACACATCAGGAGGTAAAAGAGTCATCTTTCTAAATTCTTCAATATTTTCTAATATCTTTTTTTCGTTAAAAGAATATGTTTCTTGTTTTTTGGCAATTTGAAGTGCTAAAGAAATCCATAAATTTTTACACACTACATTTTCCACCGTCAATTCTTTAGCTACAGATGTACGACAAAATGAATATATATCATTTTGAATCAACAGTAATAAAGAAGAAACCGGAATACTAGTTCGCAATTTTTCTATTGCAGAAAAAGTATCATCATTTTCATCTATAATTTTTAATTGTTTCAAGAACTTTTTATCAATCATTTTATATATTTTTTTCTCTTCATCATAAAGCATACTAGCTTGAACTTCCATCAAATATGTGTCATATTTTGCTTGTAGGTCAAGCCATAATTGCGCGCTTGTTCCCATCATCTTTGATAATTTATATGCGATATCAACTGTAATATTAGCATCTTCTGATAAAATTAAACTAATTTGTTTCCCTGAAATACCTAATCTTTTAGCAAATTCATCTTGTGTCATTTCTAATTCTTCTAAATACTCTTTTAAATAGCAGCCTGGATGAAATGCTTTTTTTATTATTTTACTCATAATGTTTGCTCACCTCGATTATTTCTACGCATACTGCAATTGTATAAATACTTATATCATTACATTTTATTGGATTTTCTTCTTCATCTAAAGGAATCAATAACAATCTATATCCAGTCTTTTTACCTAAATACATCGAATATATTCCGCCTAAATTTCCTTTTAAAACATGCAATTTATATTGAGGAAAGGCCAATATTTCTTTTAGGTTAATAACACTCTCAAGTAGATTTAATGCTTGAAAAAGTTTGATAGCTACTTCTTCGCCTAAATCTCTAACAGCCTTCTTTTCATCAGTACAAATTTTTTTCACCCTATTCGATTTATATAACAACTTCATTGATTTTTACTACCACTAAATGGCCCTCTTTTAATTCATTTTACCTTTTTGGTAATTTTATTATATAACAATCATTAAAAAAAAGCAAGAAAAAAAACGCGAAAATTAAATCGCGTCTCCTACACTAAATTTACTATCTGATAAACCTAATTCATTAATTATTGAAGCAGGTAAAATTAATTGTGATTTTAATAATTCTAAAGTATTTAAACTTAATTTCTTACTAGCATTTATATCTAAGATACTAACTCCATCAGTAATCGCTACATAAAGTTTACCTCGCATATACGCAAAGAAAATACTTCCTTTAAATTTAGTTTCTAATTCTAATAATTTTAATTGAATTTGTGGGGTAAGTACATAAAATGCAGTTAAAGGATCAGATGAGAATGTTTTAAATTTTTTATTAAAATCAATTGATTCAGTTTCAACCTTTTCAAGCCCACGTGTATTTAAACCTAAATAAGCATTTTCTGCAACTTTTAAAACTTGATTAAAATCACGTTTAAAATCAAAGATCATGAATCTTCCTTTTGCGTAAGTTACATAACTTACTTGTGTTCTACCTTTGCTATCAGTAGTAACGTGCTTTTCTTG
Source organism: uncultured Anaeroplasmataceae bacterium (assembly GCA_964606905.1). Lineage (GTDB taxonomy): Bacteria > Bacillota_I > Bacilli_A > Acholeplasmatales > Anaeroplasmataceae > CAZSIA01. Next base: position 2,309 of record CAZSIA010000100.1, read on the forward strand.
AAAGTCAAAATCACACATTTTAAATCCTACGCCATCATAACTTGATGATAAATAATCTTCTAAAAAATAACGATCAGGATATTTAAATAATCCAGGTTCCATAAGTTCATTTAGTGGAATACCTGATTTTGGTTCATAATGTGAATCAGGATAAATTTCTCTAACAAGATCAAATACAAACTTTTCTTTAAATTCTTTAGAAAGATTTTTCTTTGATGTAATACTTAATCCAATAAAAATAAATCCTGCAATAACAGCTAAAACAAAAAATGTCAATTCAGTTGATGCAACTACATACATTCCAACAATTATTAATATAATTCCAACCATTAAAAAGATGTTAGCTTTTTTACATACTTTCCTTCGATACAATTCAAACTCTTCTATTCTTTTTTCCATACCTAACTCCTAATTAAAAAAGGGAAATGCTCCCTTTTTAGAATTCAATTTTCACATCTTCACGTTTAACTTCTTCTGCTTCAAAGAAATCACGTTTTGTTAAATGTGCAAAATTAGCAACAATTGAAGAAGGGAAAACAATAATTGATTGATTATATTTACTAACGTTTGCATTATATAATCTACGTGCAGCTTGTAATTGTTCTTCAACATCACTAATACTATTTTGTAAAGCAACAAATTGTACATCAGCTTTTAAATTTGGATATTGTTCAACAACAACATTAAATGATTTTAAAGCTTGAGCTGTTTGAGCAGCGAATTCTTGTTTTTCCATTAAAGTTGCAGCTGAACCAGGATTACGCATTGCAATAATTTTTGATAAAGTTTCTTCTTCATGTTTTGCATAACCTTTTACAGTTGCTACTGCTTTTGTTAATAAATCATAACGTTTAGTTAATGCAACATCTATACCAGATAATGATTCGTCAATTTTAACAGTCATTACCTTTAATTTATTTAATGTTGAAATCCACCAACCAACTACAATAATCACTAATAATACTACCACAATAAGAATAATTTGCCAAGGTTCCATAATATTACCTCCAATACCTTTTATAATATATCTACAACAATATTATAATATTATTTTAATTTATATTCAAGAAAAATGGAAAAATCGATAGGTAAGTGATTTAACTAATAAATAAACCACTCTATATCATAAATAAAGTGGTCAAAAATTTTATAAATATTTCTTTAAAATTTCTACCTTATCTAATCTTTCCCAAGGTAAATCTAAATCACATCTACCCATATGACCATATGCGGCAATTTGACGATAGATTGGACGTTTCAATTCTAAGCTTGTAATGATTCCTTTTGGAGTTAAATTGAAGTTTTCTCTCACCGCTTTTACAATTATATCTTCACTAACTTTACTAGTGTTAAAAGTTTCAACTAAAACACTTGTAGGTTCAGCAACACCAATAGCGTATGATAATTGAATTTCACACTTTCTAGCCAACCCACTAGCTACAATATTTTTGGCGATATAACGCGCCATATAAGCAGCACTTCTATCTACTTTAGAAGGATCTTTTCCTGAAAAAGCTCCTCCACCGTGACGTGAATATCCACCATATGTATCTACAATGATTTTTCTACCAGTTAAACCTGTATCTCCTTGAGGACCACCAATAACAAATCTTCCTGTAGGATTTACTAAATATTTTGTTTTTTCAGTTAATAAATTAGCAGGAATAATTGGTTTAACCACATATTCTAATAAATCTTTTTTAATTTGTTCTTGAGTTACACAATCAGAATGTTGTGTAGAAATTAAAATAGTATCAATAAAGGCTGGATTTCCTTCCTCATCATATTCAACACTAACTTGCGTTTTACCATCAGGTCGAAGATAATCAACGATTTTTTTCTTTCTAATATCAGCTAATCTTTTTGCTAATTTGTGGGCTAATGTAATTGGAAGTGGCATATATTCTACAGTCTCATCACAAGCATAACCAAACATAATTCCTTGGTCTCCCGCTCCTTGAGCTTTCTCTTCTAATTCATCAACACCCATTGCAATATCACCTGATTGTGGGTCAATCGCACATAAAACAGCTAAGTTTTCAGCGTCAAATCCAAACTTACCTCTTGTATAACCTATTTCTTCTACAGTATTACGAACAATTTGTTGAATATTATAGGTAGCGTTTGTGCTAATTTCACCACAAACCATTACTAATCCTGTTGTACAAATTGTTTCACACGCAACGCGAGCATTAGGATCTTTTGATAAAATGTCATCTAAAATAGCATCAGAAATTTGGTCCGCAATCTTATCTGGATGCCCTTCAGTAACACTTTCAGATGTAAATAAGCGTCTTTCCATTATGCTTCTAAGACCTCCTTAATAGCTTTAGCTAATTGGTCTGCACAACTCGTGCTACGAGGTCCACATGTATTTCCTCTTAATACTTCTTCAATTTCAACTAATGTTTTTCCTTCACATAATCTTGAAATTGCTTTTAAGTTTCCATTGCAACCACCAATAAAAACTAAATTAAATATTCTTCCATTTTCATAATCAAATGAGATTTCACGTGAACATACGCCAGTTGTTTTATACACTTTTTTTGCCATAAATATTTCATTTCCTTTCCTTAGTAAAATAAAAAGTCCTTATGAGAGAAGGACCTGTTTTTATTCTCTCATTGTTGGTTAAACCCTCGTCATAAAGCACCTAATTTAATAGGTTGCTGCTGCTTCAAAGGCGACTAACCTCCACAGCTCTTAATAAGATATTTTACTTATTTATTATTTTTTTCCTCTATATATTACAATATATCCATATTATTGTCAAGGAAAATAATTTAACGCAAAATACACTAAGATAAAAAATATTGTATTATTCACCTTGTGTTTTTGCTATAATTAAAATATGAAAGGGTGAATAAGTTATTATGGAAAATATCAAAATTACTTCAATAGATGGATACAACTTATCGCTTAATATTTATTTAGTAGATAATCCAAAAGGATACGTACAAGTAATACATGGAATGCAAGAACATCAAAATCGTTATAATTATTTAGCGATAAAATTAAATGAGGCGGGATATTCAGTTATAACAAGTGATATTCGTGGTCACGGACCAAATGCGAAAGAATTAGGCTATTTCGCAGAAAAAAACGGTTATAAATTAGTACTTGAAGATCAAAAGGTAATAACTAATTATATTAAAACAAAATATAGCGTAAATAAAGTTATAATTTTGGGTCATTCAATGGGAACAATCATAACTAGAAATTTATTACAAACCCAATCAAAAGATTATGAAAAGGTAATATTGAGT